>CBFDAW010000173.1:0-6504 GCA_965602865.1 uncultured Thermoplasmata archaeon | reverse complement strand
TGCTGGGTAGGGTGCATGTTGCATTTGTCCAATTTTTTTTGTTTATTACTTCCGGATTTAAACAAAGATTATTCCCCATTATTTTCGGTCATGTAAATAATAAGGTCATGTCAATAATAGATCGTTAACGTTATTATCACAAACGAGAATTGCATTCTATATTTACAAATATACCTATTATATTTTAAAGGTATACAAAATAATCGATACTCAAATCTTATATAGCTCAAATAAAATCAGTATTCGGTGATTTATGTGCCGGTACAAGCAGTTATTCTAACGGCAGGCGAGGGGACTCGGTTACGACCATTGACCGTTTCACGCGTCAAAGGAATGATACCGATTGCTAATAAACCCATACTAGAGTATGTTATCAACGCATTAGCTAAGAATAATATTCGTAATATAATCATGGTAGTGGGTTATAAAAAAGAACGCATTATGGCATATTTTGAGGATGGAACCGATTTCGATGTTAAAATTCAATATGTTGACCAAAAAAAACAATTTGGCACCGCCCACGCACTAATACAGGCTCAGGATAAGATTAAAAAAGAATTTCTAGTATTACCCGGTGACAATATTATAGCCCCTGAAGGAATCTCAAATCTATTGGACACGAACCGTAGTGATGCATCGTTATTGATTACCCACAGCAATACACCGTCAAAGTACGGTGTTGTGGGGTTGGCCGGTGATAAGGTCAAACAATTCGTTGAGAAACCTGAGATTACTGGTGATTTACTGACGAAGGGCGTGCCGTCTATTTTTTCGTTGGCACTTTGGGAGCACCAGGAAACTTCAATTAGTAATATTATTAGTACGGGCATTTATCATTTCAAGCCTAAAGTTTTCAAACATCTGGACATGATCATGGCTGAACATAAATACGATTTAACGGATTTGATTCAATATATGCTCGCTCAGGGTATGGATGTGCGCGGAATAAAAACTGAGACCTGGGCAGATGCGGTCTACCCCTGGGATGTTCTTGAGATGAATGCAATAGTGCTGCAGGATGTGAAAATGGCAAAAGGTGGCACTATCGAGCATGGTGCGATCATCCGACCACCGGTGGATATTGGGGAAGATACTGTGATCAGGTCCAACTCGTACATCAAGGGTCCAGTGGTGATCGGCAACGGCTGTGAGATAGGACCAAATTCGTGCATCATGCCATCTACGAGTATCGGGAATAATGTTACGATTAATCCATTTTCGGAGATCCGCCACAGTATCATAATGGACGATTGCCATATAGGGTCTAGTTCTACGATATCGCACTCTGTTGTAAGTTTCGGAAGCACCATTGGCTCTAACTTCGTGGCGGAAACTGTTAAACAGGAGATAAAATTGAAGTCCAAGCATTATGAAATAAAGAATATAGGTTGTATAATCGGCGAAGATAGTAAAATCGGTCATAATGTAGTATTAGTTCCTGGGACAATAATCGGAACGAAATGCAAGATCGCGTCACTAAAAGAACTTCATGAGAACGTGCCAGATAATACTAACGTAATGTGATGCTATGTGATATTATGTGTGGAATAGTAGGTTACATCGGTAATAAACAAGCGCAACCAATATTATTAGAATCGCTCAAACGTTTGGAATACCGTGGGTACGATTCCGCAGGAATTGCAATAATTAATTCTGGCACGAAAAAATCATCGAAAAAAGACCAAAAAGCTAGTTCTGGGATTAGTATCTATAAAGAAAAAGGAACTATCGATAACTTAAATTCATATCTTAATAATAATAATAAATTTCCTGGCCATATTGGCATCTCACATACACGTTGGGCGACCCATGGAAAGCCGTCTAAGATAAACGCGCATCCACATACCGATTGCAATGGACAGATTGCATTAGTGCATAATGGGATAATAGAGAACTATCAAAAACTGAAAAAGAACTTGCTAAAAACTAAGCATGAACTATTGTCCGAGACCGATACTGAGATACTGGTTCATTTAATTGAAGATAATTATAAAGGTGATTTAGAGTCCGCCGTTCGAAAGAGCTTGAAGTCAGTAGTCGGATCATATGCTATTGTGGTAATACATAAAAATGAGCCCGATAAACTAGTAGCTGCACGGAATGAGAGCCCGTTAATTATCGGTGTGGGTTCAAAAGAAAATTTTATTGCCTCGGATGTTCCGGCGGTGCTGAAATACACAAAACGTGTTATATATCTTCATGATAAAGAGATATCAGTCGTGGATTCCGATTCGGTCCGGATCACGGATCTGTCGGGGAAACCTATAAAACGCAATTGGGAGGAAATCACCTGGAGTTTGGAGGATGCCGAAAAAGGTGGATTTGATCATTATATGTTAAAGGAGATCTTTGAAGAACCTAAAGCGATCCGTGAGGTATTGCGCGGTCGAGTTGGCGAGATAATATTCCCGGATCTAACGATATTTGCCGATTCATTAAGCCATGGTATAAAGATCATCGCCTGCGGAACATCGTACCATGCAAGCCTAACTGGTAAATATATACTCGAGCGCCTGACACGGTTGCCCACTTCTGTAGAGCTCGCTTCGGAATATCGGTACTCCGAGCCCACATCCGAAACTCCGTTAGTAATTCTTATCACCCAAAGCGGTGAGACTGCAGATACCCTAGCAGCGGCTCGTGAAGCACGGCGCAGAGGATGTCAAACTATTGCTATTACAAATGTAGTAGGTGGTTCGATTACGCGTGAGGTGGATGATGTAATCTATATCCGTGCAGGACCGGAAATCTCTGTGGCGGCTACTAAATCGTTCGTGAGTCAATTGATTGTGTTATATCTAACCGCAATTTTTATTGGCGAGACTATGAATGTTTTAAAGCCGGAACCCGCTAAAGAATTAAAGGAAGGGTTACGCCTGTTACCAAGCGTCGTAGGTCGTGTGCTAGATAATACACAAGAGATTGAGAAGTGCGCAAAATGGTTGGTGGACACTGAACATATCTTTTACATTGGCCGTAACCTCAATTATCCAAGTGCACTCGAGGGTGCGTTAAAGCTGAAGGAGATATCATACATCCACGCAGAAGGTTACCCCGCCGGTGAGCTTAAACATGGCCCATTGGCATTATTGACAAAAGATACACCTGTTTTAGCAATTGCGTCACATGGCCATACCTACGAAAAGATCGTTAGTAATATCGTGGAGGCAAGCGCAAGAAACGCGCCGGTAATCGCGATTTGCTCGGAGACTGACTCGGATATCCAAAATATTGCGGATAAGATTTTATATTACCCAGAAATACCCTCGTTATTCTCGCCGGTTCCAATTGCTGTTATTTTGCAATTATTTGCGTATTATGTGGCTAAGGAACGAAACTGTCCGATTGATCAACCCCGGAATCTTGCCAAGAGTGTCACGGTAGAGTGAATAAATACTTTCAGTTTCGTCCTGCAATATTATTTATATCCGGTTTTTTATCTCAAATACCATGGAGATACTAATCGGCACGAGCGGCTGGTCGTATGATGATTGGATAGGTAATTTTTACCCTGAGCGGTTGCGGAACTCGAAGAATGAATGGCTGGGGTTCTACGGGGAATATCTCAACACGGTTGAGATAAACAGTACTTTTTATCGGATCCCGGAAGAGTTCATCATTAATAGCTGGCTCAAGAAAGCCAAAGCATTTAAAACCTTCGAGTTCTCGATGAAACTACCACAGCTGGTTACGCATGAAGCTATTGTGAAAACCAGCGGCGAGAAAGCGGCATCGATAGCAAAGTCGTTCGAGAAAAAATGTATCCTCCCGTTAGCGGAACATGATGTACTGGGTGCGGTCCTGATCCAGTTATCACCATATTTCAGGCGTTTTGATCCAAAAACGAAGGCGGATAACTTGCCAAAACTGCGACAAGTATTCGAACTTATCAATACAGAGAACTATAACTATGCCATTGAGTTCCGACATTCCAGTTGGTTAAACCCAAGAAGGGATGACCTGGAATCCGATACGATTAACCTGTTGAAAGATTTTAACATAGCGACCTGCCAGCTGGACGGTCCGGGGTTCCCTAGGACCAATAGCAATACCGCCACACATGGGTATATCCGCTTCCATGGCAGAAACCGAGATATCTGGTTTAAAAGCGGGAAACACAAACAAATAGGGCAAAACGCACCGGAAGACCAACCGGACATTGCTGATGGTGATGACCGGATGAACCGGTACGATTATCTGTACACTGCTGCGGAGCTTAAGACCTGGCTGCCGCGGTTTAACGAGTACCAAGAATACGAAGGCTCGAAGGCAAGGGTATACTTTAATAATCATCCAAACGCACAAGCAGTGAAAAACGCGTTCATGATGATGGATATGCTCGGTATGCCCAGGAAACCACTGGATGTTAAAGTTCAAAAACAAATTAAACTTAATTCGTTTTAAATCGCCAATTTTTTTAATTTCATTTGCCGGTAGCCAATGATCACGGTAAGCCAGCCCTTGGCGGCAAACTCTTCGTCAAGCTCGGGGTCGTTGGTATCTACCTGGAGAACCGAAATATCTGCTAATTTTGCTGAGGTTGATACCACATGAATATTATCGATCCCGATTCGTCGGATTACTGTTGGTGATAGCTGCAGGTTACCACGACCCAGAACGAACCCCTGGGCGCCGATGGGGCTCAGGATTAGTTTAGACTTCGGGTACTCGCCAAGGAGCTTCAACAGCTCCTGCTCGTTTAGGTCTTTACCCATGAGCTTGTTCTGAAACACCGCATCTATTCCCAGGAGTGAGTTATCCAGCCCCAGATGCTTGGAGATCGCCTCCACAGTGCTACCCGCACCCAGGATATAAAGGGTCTCGGGATTCTCCGCCATCTCTTCCCCGATAAAGTCCGCGATCTCCTCCTTTACCTCCGCGTCAGAGGCGGTTTCCACCATATGTTTGCCGCGCTGTATTAATGTCGGCTCATGCGGTGTTTTAGCTACACCGAACAACCGAATATTCCACTCACCTTTCCGGTATAGATCCTCATCCAGATCCAGTATCTCTCCATCCGTAGTATCCATTTCACCTTTTAGGAAATCAACCAATAAATCGCCGGCATATCGTGCATGCGTGGCGAACACGCCTGAGTGCATTTTCACACCTGAAGGTATACCAAGAATTGGCACAGTAGTTCGTACAACCGAATATACATCCCTAGCGGTGCCGTCACCGCCACAAAATAGTACTAAGTCAATACCATTATCTAAAAACCGTTTACATGCGTTCATGGTATCCTCTGCAGTGGTCTCAAAGGGCACCTTTGGGCTAAATACTACTTGAAGGCTATTATTATTCAGGCTCAGTATTCCCGATTCTTGGAGAACAGCAACGCCCATGTTACCGGCGCATGTGAACCAGTCCACACCATCGGTTCGCTTTGAATCAATTTCACTCTGTTTCTGGATTAGGTCTACGTACCTTTTGATCGTTTCTTTTGCGCGACCAGATGCAATTGGGATAGCCCCACGGTTGCGGGCTTGAGCTAAGACACCATCCGTACCTTTTAGCCCCACACGACCGCCCATACCTGCAATGGGGTTAATTAAGAAACCGACTTTCATACGCGTCCTATCCATTATCCTATGCTGAAACAAAACTCTGGTAATATTTAAATTTCTTTTTTAATAGCCTAAAACTCCCCTAATATCTATTGCTTTGATTAATTTCTTTTACTAATTTAGATAACTCATAGAAATTCTCCACGAGCATACAATAACCAAACTCACCAAATAGTGCCCTATTATATGCACCAGTTAGCACACCTATAAATCTAATATTGCCCTCACGCGCGCAAATATAATCAATTTTATGATCTCCTACAAACATTATATTCTCCGATGCCACTTTTAGCTCCTTAATAATATGATTTAAAGCATGTTGATGTGGTTTAGCTTTTAATATATTAAACTCATCTCTACTCACAATTATACTGAAATATTTTTTAATCTCGGTTTGCTCCAGACATGCAAGTGTATATTTTAATGACGCTCTCGTTAAAATACCCATTTTTATTCGATCAAACCAGCACTCAGAGACAAACTCTATTACACCTGGCAGCAGTTTAACTTTTTCTATGTTTTCAAATTCAACCTCAGTTAAAATTTCTGAAATTCGGTCAAATATTTTATATTGTTCTGCTTCCGGAATTTTCTGTTCCGTCATTTTCTCGTTCAAGTTCGAGATTATTTCGTTTGTGGTCTGCTGGGGGGTGTAGCTCGTGTTTGATAAATTAAGACTTTGGATGTATTCGATCATCCGGTTTTTCATTTTGGGAAAATCTACTACTGATTTGATCAAAGTCCCATCAAGATCGAAGATTATCCCCGAAACAGATGCTTGGTGGTTTCTCATTTGTATCATAGTCTCACTTGTAAGAGAGATTGTTGGAAAATGAAAAGTGATATACAATTTGAATATAAATATCAATTGGTATTAATTTAGAGACTTTTTAATTTCTTCGGAAACGCGCGCCTAATGTAGTAATCTGATAAAAGT
>CBFDAW010000172.1:0-6519 GCA_965602865.1 uncultured Thermoplasmata archaeon | reverse complement strand
GATTATTATAATCATACTGTATTGATGTCTTATCCCTTTGCTCAACACTACCTATCGATATTTTGATATTGTTTTTATTTTTATAGTCTTCAATTAGAATAATATCCAAGTCCATGATCTCAGTTAACTTTTTTGTTATCTCATCCAAGTTCAAATTATCTTTAAAAACAAATGAACCGTATGCATTAGCACTTACAGCTATAACTTTTGCACCAGCATCCATATACCGGTTAATCTCCAAATTTTTGAAACTGCTCGGAACCTCAACATGGGTGTATTGTATTATACCAATATTATATTTGGATGTTAGCTTTCCAATTAATTCTTCAATCACTGATTTTTCCTCAGCCTTAGAGTTATTATAAATTTCTAGGAGCATATAATCATCTACCTTAGCTCATACACGACCAATATTCTTTGAGTTCACTTTTTAGTTCTTTTACCATTTTTTGAGTTCGAGAATGATTGCTTTCTTCATTTTAATCTACTTTCTCCTACAATTTTAAATCTCAATAATTTTTCCCGCACCACACTTAGCACTAGGTTTTGGATACAAGTCCATGATTTCCTGTTTATATTGAGTACAATGACAAGGCAAGATCAAAGATATACCCTTGAGTGCATCAAACTTATTGAACCCATGGAATCCGCCAAGCACTGCGTAAACTGTACCCAGGTTACGTGCGACCGCTAAAATATTCTCCAGCCCAGGGTGTGAACAGCCGCCTATCACTACCAAACCTTTGCTCGTCTTTATTATTAATGACTGTTCTATATTTGCCAGCATACCTGTAGTTATAAGATTTGGTAGAAATTCTTTAGGTTCTGATGAAAAATCGGGTTTGTATATCTTAATATCTCGGTTTTTATCGAGTAACTTAGGTAATCCACCAGTATGGTCCCAATGGTTGTGGGATAAAAATACAGCGTCTATATTACCAGGATTAATTTTTAATTTATCCATATTATGTATCAATAACACTCCGTTTGCACCTGTATCAAACAATATTTTTCTTTCTTCAACTTCTACAAGACATGAGAATCCCCAGTCTGATTTTAAGCCGTTCTGAAACGATTCATTATCAATAACAATTGTTACTTTTACCATTAAATCTCCTCCTCATTGTCACTTTAACTACGGTTTCTCCTAAGCATTTGTAGTTTTTCTAAAGTTTTTTTTGCAACAATTTTCTCTTTGTTATAATGCTTAATCATCCTGGCTAGACATTTTTGTTTTTCTTCTTCATTATCAAGATACTTTGCACATGCGTCCATAAATTCTTTGGTTCTAGCTACATTTGCTTCTACTTCGTCGGGGATTTTATCACTATCATGCTTCACTGCATCTTCAGGGCATACATCATGACATATACCACAGCGAATGCAATTTTCCATATTTATTTCCGCTTCCTCGTTAACCATATGAATCGTATCTACCGGACACTCCTCAACACATGTGCCACAACCTATACAATCATCTTTATCTATCCACGGCATTATCTCACCTCCTTCTTCCTCCGCCGCCCCTTCCACGTCCTCTTCCATCCCGAGGTCCTATACCCAATCCTCTGCCTGTACCTCTACCCATCCCTCTGCCTCTACCTCCACCTCTACCTCCACCAGATAATCGAGTTGGCCCTTTTGCACTATTTTCTGTATCAGACTTTATTGCTCCAGCGGGGCATGCGGATATTGCTTCAGTGATACAAGATGCATTCGGATCCTTTACAACGGATTTTTCATCTTTCATCTCGAAACCATTGGGACATGTATCAACACACATTTCACATCCAATACACAAGTCTTTATCTACCCATATCATATTATTACACTTCTTTTGGTTTATTATTGTAGAAAATACAGCGTTAATGAGATCACAGAATATTATTTCAATTCTTTTTTTGTAGTTCTATTAACACCTGGGATAGTAACTCACTGCTTTTTTTTATCTCGTCTACTGTTTTTAATGCATTTACATAAGCTGGATTACTCTCCAGATTGTCAACGTTGTCTCTCCATTTACTGAATCTTTCATTATATTTTTTGTTATTCTCAACCCAGGATGCTAACAGCACTTCAAGCCTTCCGGCTTCATCGGCGGGAAATCGTTTTAGAACCTCCTCAACTTTTGCCAGAATAGTCTGCTCCGGAACTGCACCAAGGATTTCATCTATCTCTTCACCATTATTAAAAAACTTCTGCATTGGAATACTCATAATTTGAAATTGCATTGCGGTTTGTTTGTTTTCATCCACATCAATCATGCAAAATTTAAACCTCCCAGAGTATTCCTCTGATAATTGTTCATATATTGGTATAACCCTCTGACATGGACCACACCACGGTGCCCAGAAATCAACCTCCGTGGGAAGGTCAGAATTCAACACCTCTTCTTCAAAACTCTGATCTGTTACCTTGACTATTTTACTCATACTTTTCCCTCCTGTATATTTTTTAATGGATAATTCTTTTCACCGGCACGCACCGGTGCTTTGAGCCAGTTCTCCGCCGGTACTAATGGGCAAGTATAGGCATCGCTATATGCGCACCATGGATTATAGGCCACATTAAAGTCCAAAATCCATTTACCATCATTCGTCCGATGCTTTGTAGGTTCGAGATCTATATATCGTCCCGCACCATACGTCTCCTTACCGCTCGTAGCATCCCGAAATGGTATAAACAACCGTGGTTCCCCAGGTGCGCTTTTATATGCCTGGAGCGTGCAAGGTTTTTCATCGATCTTAAATCGAAATTCACCCCAGCGGATTAACTCACGCATTTCACCCTTGGTTGCCTCTACCTCGATAACATCCTTATCTTTATGTTCGTAGAGTTCCAGCTCGAATCGGTAGGCTGGGCGTGGTGGATAATAGTCGAGGCCTTTGAACTTTTGACGCTCGGTTAATGGTATCGGTGAGTGTGGATGACCGCTACCAAAAAAATCGTCCTTTTCCTTACGTGATTTCTCAATTTCCGCTTTCCATTCTACTTCCTTAGCCATGATTTCATACCCTAAATATTAATTTATGCTTAACAGACAATATACTGTATCAAAGTTTAGTTATTTTTACTATTTATTTTTACCCAGATCCTAAACAATTTTTCGCCTGAATCTTCATAACATTTAAACCCCGTAGCATCTACTTCCTCTACTTCTACTTCACCTAGTTCTTTACATTGTTCTAACCAGTTTTTGAAATGCTCACCACCGCCAAAATACACCTTTTGCCATTTTTTACCGTTCTCATCAATTTTTTCACGAACCAGCTCTTCATCTGCAAGTCGCTCTTGAATAGTCTTTTTTGGACCCATATATTTTACCACCATCTGCCGCGAACTTGATACGCAGCGATTTGCGTTTTTAATATTTCTTTAGCTTCCTAAAATTGTTTGACATAATTTCCCAGGACGAGTCATCATGAATCAGAGCGGTAGGGTGCCTTAATGAAATTATCTTTTTATCATTAACCGAAAAAATTCTACCGCATGTATTTGGAAAATCCAGTTGATTTTCAATACCATATTTCTTAAAAATATAATTAGCTGCAAAAAAACCCAGGGTCGATATAACTTCAGGATCTATCAACTCTATCTCTTCATCCAGATATGGGGTGCATGTCTCAATTTCGTCCATTTTAGGTTTTCTGTATTTCGGCAGCATACATCGAAGGATGTTTGTCATGAAGATCTCTTCTCTACTAATATCTGCATGATTTAGAAGCTCGTCCAACTTTTTACCCGATGGGCCAACGAACATCCGACCCGCACTATCTTCATTATATCCTGGCGCTTGAGCAACCATTATCAATTTTGCCGAGAGATCACCCTCACCAACTAGTGCATGTGATCTGGTTTCACTTAATTTGCATTTCTTACATTCTTTAATTTCACGACTTAGCGCCTGAAACTTTTTTAAGCTTTTATTTATTTTCAACATATGAAATCCACTTATTAATTATTAACAATCTTCTCAGTATTAAAATACGGAGTCTTCTGGTTTAATATCGCCTAATATTCTTAATTCATAATTAATACCGCATTCGGTAAAGCATGAAGTACTAAGAAGAACCTCCAGATTTGAAAATCCAGGTATCCGTTCTTTAATAAACAAATGCGTTAATTATTATTCGTTTTGCGTAGCATTTTTTTATTATATTTCTTACTCGGTTACAATACATTCTCCAAGAAGAGTCTTAAATCGATCCAGAGACACCTTATATGGTTCCAATTCGATCTTCATCCAGTCCGAGAATTCGAGTATCTTTTCTGGTGAATTCAATGAATAATCCTCAAACGCACCTAAAGCGTCTAACATGATTGCTTTATCGTGTTTTGGAAATGTCTCATTTGCCATACCCGCGTCCCAATCTTTAAATACTATTTTCTGATATTCCACCCAACCCAGCGGCAGCCAGTAGACCTTATTTCCACTTTCCACGCGCTCCCTTTCTTCAGCATCAGCAAGCATATCAATGCACGTTGTAGCTTTCACTCTTCGTATGTCACCACCTATGGATTGAATAATTTGGTCAATGTCTTTCGGATTCTCCGGGTCAAGATAACATTTTGAGCCGTATATCACTATGGTCTTCTTGGAATACTTACTCGCGGTTTCTAATTGTTTTCGTAGCTGGCGCTCAAGTTCGCCTAAATGCTCATGCAGACCCGGGGTGGTATACAGAACCTTATCGGCATCTAGGAAACCGATATCTCGGAGATGATTTAATTCGGGTCTTAATGTCCCGCAAGATACAATCGAATATCCTTTGAATGATATATCGCTTATCACCTATTACCTCCTATTTTTTTATTATATTCAAATTTCATTGCCAAGCATTAACCATAGATCATATTACTCTACTTCTGATCCAAACCGATCAATTTATCAAATCCACAGATCTCAACTAATTTGTTAAAATCAGCTTTTGCTTTTTCATTTGTTAAAACGGTATCCGGTTTCGCCTTTAATCCCATCTTTTCTCGAGTGGCTTGGTATTCCTCACTTAATGGTACCATATGTCCGGTTTTCACCAAAAGCGTTGCTACCTTTTTGTGTGCTTCACCCATATATCCTGCTTGAACTGCTAGATTTCTAAGTAAAAATATAATGTCTGGAATCTCCACACCTCTCGGGCAGCGTTCATAACAGGTATAACATGTAGTGCACATCCAAAGATCCTCACTGGGTAAGATTTGATCTTTCAGACCGAGTTGTGCACGCCTGATCAATTTTCTGGTCCGAAATGCGGTAAACCGACCAGAGGTACAACTACCTGTACATGTACCGCATTGGAAACATAGATTTAAGGTGGTAGCACCTTTTTCTACCAGCATTGCTGTGTATTCCGGATCAGGAGTAATAGGCTCACTTTCAGGTTCATGAGCTACGCCTTCACTTCCGGCTTTAATTTGCTCATCTCCATTCGTCATAATTTTCACCTCTATAATACATAATTTTTTTTCAATTATTTTTGATTTTTAAAGATTTCATATTTTTCATCGCCCACCTCTCCGCCTCCTTCTAGGTCTGGGGTAATAAACCCGATGAAAGCGCGGATAATGATATAATGGATATTGTGGATTTGGGTATGGTTGTTGCAGAGGTAAACGATATGGATATCTTCGTCTTGAGCTATCAGAGGTAAGTGCCCCATTTGGGCAGGAGCTAATACATACGTCACAGCCCAGACAACGCGTCTTATCGATCGTTGCTTTTTTATTCTCTATTATTATTGCATTATTCGGACATGCATCTATGCATAGCCCACAGCCTTTACAAATATCCAAATCAATCTTTGGCATCAGTTCGTAATCTCCCAGGGCTAAACTTTATATATATACCTAAATAATTATCCTACTTCACCTGCAAGTTGGGCAAGTACTACCAGAGCCAGTGGTATCGCATACCATTTTATTGTCTCCGTAAAGATTTGCCCAACAGTCCTGACAGACCATGATACGGCCCAGCTTCTTATGGTTTGCTGATAATAGTGTTAGGTCTTCTTCCTTTCTTTTACATAACTTACATTCATCCATAGTTACCACCTCATAAATGTATTGTAATTTGCGGTTCTAACGCTTCTTTCGGCATCGCACCTACACTTTGATCCACAAGTTCACCGCTTTTGAATATCAACAGTGTCGGGATGCTCATAATATTAAATTTTTTCATGGTTTCATGATTCTCGTCGGCATTAAGTTTCCCAAATACTATTTTGCCTTGATATTCCTCTGCTAGTTCTTCAACTATCGGTGCGATGATATGGCATGGTGCGCACCAGGGCGCCCAGCAATCAACTACCACTAACGGGTATTTTTTTATAGTCTCTTCAAATTTGCCGTCTGATACAATTATTGGTTTATTTGGCCAATCCTTAGTTTCGGTCATCTTATCACCTTTAATCTTTCAATTGTTCCGTTATCCTTATTATTAATTATCGGATTTTACCATTTGATCCCAAGCAATGTTTTTGTATCTATTATTCCATTAATTTTTCGAATTTTATCTACAACTAT
>CBFDAW010000171.1:0-6542 GCA_965602865.1 uncultured Thermoplasmata archaeon | reverse complement strand
CTAACTTGGAACCTCACGCTGGGATCAAAGGATTCCGGTGAGGCGTTGAATCTAATAATATCTCAAGATGGTTCTGTGAACAGTAAATTAATTTCAATCGATAACCCACCAAATTCCACAGTAGATTTTGAGCCGTTGCTAACCTTTGCAAGTTCGGAGGACGTTTTGCTAACTTATCGTGACAAAGAATTTTTTAACATAATTTTCGATGAGAATGATAAAATTGATTTTGATAATATAAACTATGGCGTAGATACTAATTTAGCATATCCTAACGTTGACATAACCGCTATAGGGTTCATTGAGTATACTAAATATTGTTATTTGATAACTTATAACCAAAAAACAGGAGATAGGCAAGAGATCGTGAGCGTCGCATTAGATGCCGAGACGGGGCAATTATTATTTTATTGGGATCATGAGGATAATGGTCTGGATTTTTCTATGATATAAAATATCAGTATTTACACTTTTCAAGGGCATTAGAAAATCTAAATGGTAACTATTATGAAATTCCTGTGGTATATTTTGCCGTTTTTGAAGAGCATAAATGATTTTAATTGATATATCATTCAAGCTCTTTCTTCAATGCTTTATAAGTTTCTAAATCTATCTCCCCTTTTGCTAATCTCTGTTTAAGTATGTCCAATGGGTCGGATTTTATTTTCGGTTGTTTTTTTCCAGGCAGAGGCTGTTCTTTTTCTGGTATCTCTTTTACACCTTCCTCATGTGGTTCTTCCCTTTCTGCTGGTTTCTTCCTAAAAACAAATAAAAATAATAAAATTAATACGACGATGATAATTACTATAATAATTCCAATACCAGTAATTAATAATGTTAAATCTTCTTTCTCGCCATCACCAACTGGCGGTGCTTTCCTAACACTATATGTAGTAGTTAATTGATCGGAATCCAGCTCGCCATCAGTTACCCAAACCGTGATTGTCCAGGTACCTACCGATGAGTTGCCGGCTGCATCTTTCGCTGGTATCTCGAAATCGTAAGTGTATCCTCCAGCACTTGGAGTTACCGTGGTTTCGGCTAGGAGGACATCATCTCCGCTAGCTATTTTGATCATTACCTTTAATGCACCACCTTCTGGTATAGTGTCATCACTTACTGTACCGCTGATGGTTAAAATTTCGCCTATCTTTAATGTTGTAGCCCCCGTTGCTAGGGTTAGTGTCGGTGCTACATTTGTCGGTGGTGGTGGTGCAAATGATCTATTGACTTTCACTAATACATAATCGGATAACCCGCCATCGTCCGAGACCGTGAAGTTAAATGTATGTATACCATCCACTAGATTTTCACCTACAATGGTGATATCCGCAGTTTTATTATCATTTGTTGCATCCGGGGCGATCACATATGTGCTGGTATCGAGAGTGGCAACATTCTGTGCCCAGGTCAGAACCTCGCCGTCAGGAATGTTGAAATCAATGTCGCTTGCTATGAGGGTAAATGATGCATTTGGTGCATTAGTAGTTAATGGCGTGGCTGATAAATCATGTAATTTATCGGCAGGCATAGGAGAACCATCAACTTTTTCTATTATAGGCGGATCGTTCGCATTTACCACCTCGAAGGTGAAGTTCGCTTCTACGGTCTCGGTACTATCGGAGACTGAGATATTTACGATGAATGAACCAACAGCATCGTTTTCCGGTATAAACTTGAGATTGCCGGTCGTTGTGTCAGGGGTGAATGGTTCCGCGCTCAATCCAGTAGTAGTATTTGGTTTAAAGCTTTCAACAGCAAAAGTTAATGTATCAGTTATGTCAACATCTGATGCGTTCACAGTGAGGTTTACAAATTGACCCTGGGTAGTAGTGATGGTAAATCCATCATCAGAAATATTGGCATTATCATCATGTGAATCCATGCCTTTCAGTTCTGGCAAATCGTTCACCGGGGTGATTTTGATTGTAATTTCTTTTTCTATTGACTTGCCATGACTGTCCGTGGCATTTAACAAAACTATTTCGCCCGCATCAAGAGTATAAGCATTCTCCACCTCTGCAAAGATTAAAAACATGTTCATATCAAACATATTAAATCCGCATGAGTAATTTTCTGCTAAATAATAAGTCATCCATTCATCCTCGTCTGAATTCCATAGTGTAAAAGTTAACTTATCAGTTTCTGTAAATGGATATGGTTGACCTTCCACATCATTATCAATAAATACTGTTTCATTAATCCAAAAATCTATACCCCACCAATCATCCTCGTAAGTAGAATAAGAAAATTCCCCGCCCTCAAGTGACGTTCTAACTCGTGGGGCACGGTTCACTTGGTATAATCGGATTGTGATATTTGTGGTATTTGTTTTTACTCCGGGTTTGGTACCATTATCAGTTACAGTTACTGTTATATTATATGTTCCTGCAGGTTTTACCGGGATTGTTATAGCTACGATGGTGTTCCAGATTCCCGTTCGATCTGTGTGATTGTATAGTAATATTGAACTCCCACTTTGATTGTAACTTAGTGAACCTAATATTCCTAGAGCGGTTGATGCATAAGTCACCGATGCAATTGCGGCACCATGTGTGGTATCATTATCTTCATCAGTAACGTTAACAATAAGTCTTACCTTTACTGAACCGTCGTTTGGGTACTTATAATCCATTTGTCTCGTGTCGGCTTCCACTACAGGATCGTAGTTGTTTGTTGTATTATTTCCAAACTCACGCGACTCGTGTACAGAAGGCACAAAGCCGCCTGCACCGATGGGCATCGTACTAACGAGCAATCCACTTAATATCATTATTAATCCAACAAGAACTACAAAGAACTTACGCAAATTAATTTGTCTATCATTCTGGGTCACAATATATCTATTTTCGTTTTTCATAATTGAAACCCTCCATCTCTTTGTTCTCTTCCTCATACAAATTTTAATCTATCTAATATATTATGAATTAGAATAATACAATGTTCACTATGTAACATTTTTGGACCAATTGTGATTTCAGAGCTTGAATATTTCTTTACCATTTCTTCTTCATCAGCAGTTAAATTTTTGTCATCACTTAGCACAAAGGTAATTTTTTTATTATCAATGTCAAGCTCACCGCTAGATGCGTCCGCCCCTGATTCATGTAGATAAATAGTGGCAGAATTTTTTGAATAGTATTGTATGACTTCTTCAAAACTACTTTTTGAAATATATATCCCTGGTGAGGTTTTTATTTCATTTTTCAATGTACCCGTATTGGAATTGCTAGAATTGGTTTTTGACCTTAATACTGAGGACTTCACCAACGCATTCCTGATCAAAGCGCCGGTGCTGCGTTCATCAGGATTCAGATATTTAAGCTCACTTCCTATGAACCTGATGGTTTTAGGCGGTTCTTCGGGACCCAGTAAAATAATAGTAACCTCAACATCTCGTCGAATATCATGGGACAATAGAAATGCCGAGTTAACGCATCTGGCTAAAATATCCATCCTTCCGCTTGAGCCTGGGAGGTCGTTTAGTGTAAAATTAGGGTTCGTGACTGCCCGATGACCTACAACTATAAAATTTCGCATAAAAACCCCCATATTAGTGGGAAATATTGAGAATTTAAAGATTTACATCATACCGTCACTAAACTTAAGCTGCTGCATTAGTTTTTTACGTATCTTACGATTGCTGCTAAAACCTTTTATTGCTTTCCGGGACATATTATAATATTTCAACAATGCTTTAACATCTTTAACGTCGCACCCTGCGCCTCTAGCGATTCGTTGAACACGTGAAGTTTTAACAACCTGCGGGTTATTCATTTCAGCCTTAGTCATAGAATCCATAATTATTCTGAACTTTTTCAATTTATCCTGGGTATCTTCTAATGTACCTTTCTCCATTTTGTTTACACCTGGCATATTGAACGGTAATAGATTCATAATTTTTTGTAATGGCCCCATATCCGATAACATTTTCATCTGTTCATACATATCATACAGCGTAAATTTTCCGGATAACATCTTTTTTGCGGTATCTTCGGCAATCTCCTGGTCGGTTACATCCTGAACTTTTTCCAATAATGTCTGGAGATCGCCCATTCCTAATAGCCTCGAAATAAATCGAGGTGGATCAAAGCGCTCGATATCTTCAAGATGCTCACCGGTACCTACATAGACAATGGGTGCTTTAGTTTCTGAGACCGCACTCAATGCACCGCCACCTTTTGCTGAGCCGTCAAGTTTTGTTAGGATCACGCCTGTGATTCCCACTGCCTTATGAAATGCCTTAGCCTGTGGTCCTGCTTGTTGACCCACTGTTGCGTCGATTACCAGGAACTTCTCATCAGCTTTTGAGATCCGTGAAATAGCCTCCACCTCGCGGATAAGATCGTCCTCAAGAGCATGTCGGCCAGAGGTATCGATAATAATTATATCCGAATTTTTAAGTTCTTTCAGCCCGGTTCTTACAACTTTAACTGCATTCTTGGCTTTTGGTTCGCCGTAGAATGGAACATTTACCTTCTTCGCTAATTGTAGAAGTTGGTCGTATGCCGCTGGTCGATGTGTGTCACCGGCTATCAATCCAGGTTTAAGACCACGTTTTTGGAAAAATTTTGCCAATTTACCGCTTGTAGTTGTTTTACCATTACCGTATAATCCAATCATCATGATGATATGTTTTTTTAATGATATCTCTTTTGAATGACCCAAAACTTTTACAAGTTCATCGTAAATGATTCGTATTACATGCTCGCGTGAGCTGGTACCCGGTGCAGGTTTTTCTGTTAACGCACGAGTTTCCACCGCATTAGTTAGATTGATCACCATTTTAACATTAACATCTGCCTGAAGCAATGCACGCTGGATCTCTCGGATTACTTCCTTAATAAGGGTTTTATCTACATGCGTGGCGTTGGCAATTTTTTTTAATGTATTTCGTAAAGAGTTTGCTAATGATTCTAAAACCAAGTGCTCACCTAGGTGTCTACTCTATTAATTAAGATGTAAAAGTGGTATAACTATTCATTATATAATAATTTATATAAAGTTTATCGATAATAAATTATTCTCTGAGTTTGGTATTGGAGAAAGCTATAGCTATAAAAGTATAAGTTATGGGTTAGAATTTTACATTACCGTTACTTTTTCATTACAAATTGGGCAATATACCTCAATCGGAACCCCTGTTGTTTCAGCTGAAAATATATTATTACAATAAGGACAGGCAAATTCTTTAATTTCTGGTTGCGTAACAGGTTCTGGTGCTGCTACCGGTTCCGGTGTTGGGGTGGGTATTGGTGTTGGTTCAGGGGTAGGTGTCGGGGCTTCTACGGGTGTAGGTATCGGCTCGGTTGTAGGTGTTTCTTCTGGTACGTGGGTCGGTTCGGGTGCTGGTGTGGGCGTGGGTACGGGTGTTGATGTGGGTGTGGGTGCCGGGGCTTCTACCGGTGATGGCGTAGGTGTGGGTGTGGGTGTAGGTGTAGGTGCTGGTGCTGGTGCTGGTGCTGGTGTCGGGGCCTCTGTGGGTATGGGGGCTTGTTCAGGTATTTGTATCCGTACAATAGCTTCATCTAATGCTGTTAAATCCGCGATCCCTGGCACACCTTTCTTTAATGCATCTTCAATTATTGTTTCTCGATCTTTTATTGTCTTCTCTTGATTACTCAGCTCTTTTCCTCTTTGAACCAATTCCTTTTTAATTTTTTTATTCTCTTCTTCCAAAGCGATTATTTTTTTCTCACGGTTTAAGAATAACTCACGCTGTTTTGTTACCTCATCAACAAGTGCTGTTAATTTCTTTTCGTACTCCATTATTGATCCTTGGCGGGTAATTACATCATTTTCTCGATTAATTATCCCTGTTTGTTCACGTTCGGTCAAGGCTTCTTCATGAGTTAATATATCTTTCTCTTTTTGCGCCGCTAGGTCTTCTCTTGTCCTAACCTTGGTCTTGCGTGTGTTCAAATCTGTTTCGGTATCTTCGAGTTTTTTGCGATAGTTCTGTAATTCTGTACGTTCCGTATCTAATTTGGAACGGATATCATCAATTTCTTCTCGATCTTTATTTAATGTAACTTTTAAATTATCCAGTTCAGTTGAACGTTGAGTAAGAGAGCTTTCTTTTGTACTAAACTCTAATTCTAATTGTTTCTTTCTCTCTTCCAAGGCGGTTTCATTCTGTTTTTCTAAATTAGCTTGGATTTCTTTTTCTTTCTCCAGTGCACGATTTTCCAATTCGTTCATTTTAGCTGCTTCACGTTCTTGTGCTTGGCGCTCAAATTCTGTAGTTCGTTCGGAAAGCTTGCTCTCGATGGTTTTATCCAATTCTGCTCTAAGAGTGTCTTCTTTTTGTTTAACCTCTGCTTCTTTTGCTGAAAGTTGCTCTTGAAGTTTTTTATCAAATTCTGTTTGAAGGTTTGTTTGAATTTCATTTTTTAATGTTTCTTCTTTCTGTTTTACTTGCGCATCCAGCTGCGTCTGCTGCTCCTGGGCTTTCGCATCGAACTCCTTCTGGAGTTCGGCACGTACTTCATTACGAAGTGCTTCCTCTTTCTCTTTCACTTGCGCATCCAGCTGTGTCTGCT
>CBFDAW010000170.1:0-6545 GCA_965602865.1 uncultured Thermoplasmata archaeon | reverse complement strand
AAATTAAAGATCCTCAAGGCGGATAGAGGTTGTTTAATTGTTTCTGTGGGTGGGTGTAAATTTGCGTTGAGTAAAGGTATTGCTATGAAAATTATGGTAACCGATTACTTATTTTCCGAGGTAGAATAGATGGGGAAAAAACAGATTAGGGTTGCACTAGCCGGGAATCCAAATGTGGGTAAAACCACGATCTTTAATGCAATAACAGGTGCCAAGCAACAAGTGGGAAATTTTCCAGGTGTGACCGTTGAAAAAATCAGCGGAAAAAAAATGTACAAGGGTTATAATCTTGAGTTCATAGACTTACCGGGTACATATAGCCTTACCGCATATTCTTTAGATGAGATCGTTGCTCGTAATTATATTATTAACGAAAAGCCCGATGTAGTAGTCCAGATCGTGGATGCAACTAATCTCGAGAGAAACCTGTACCTCACCACTCAATTAATGGAACTCGGTGCTAAAGTTGTGATTGCTCTAAATATGTTTGACTTGGCAAAGAACCGGGGAGATACATTTGACACAAAAAAGATGGAAGACTTTTTAGAAATCCCGGTTGTAGAGACGGTGGGTAATAAGGGTTCCGGTATAAATCAACTATTAGACGTAATATTAATAGAATCCGAAAAAGGTCCCCACCATGAGCACGATATCAGCTATGGAAATAAAATCGAATGGGAGATAAAAAAAATACGAGAAATTCTCGAAAAAGATGAGGAACTTTTAAAAAGATACCGTCTGAGATGGTTATGTGTAAAATTACTCGAAGGTGACGAAAATATCATTAAAAAACTAAAAGGAAGCCCCGTTAGAAAACAAATTAAGGAATTACTTTCCACCATAGATCAAGAAGAATACGAAGTAACCATGGCGGATAAGAGGTATGAGGCAATCAAGGCAGTTCTTCCCCAAGTATGTACACGACTTGAAGAAGAAATGACAGTCTCTGACATGATCGATAAAGTATTAACTAATAAATACCTGGGAATCCCGATCTTTCTGGCATTGATGTGGGGGGCTTTCGAACTTACATTTACCTTCGCAATTCCTTTTATGGATTTAATTGACATTGGCTTTGCCCGCCTGGGGAGCTATGTGTCTGCAAATGTAAGTCCTGAATGGCTTGCATCTTTCATTAGTGACGGTATAATTGGCAGTGTGGGATTTGTTTTGATATTTGTTCCCCCTATTTTCATATTATTCTTATTGATCTCATTTCTCGAAGAAAGTGGATACATGGCTAGAGCTGCTTTCATTATGGACAGGTTAATGTATAAAATAGGTCTCCCCGGTAAATCCGTTGTGCCCATGCTGATGGGTTTCGGTTGCAATGTACCAGCAATTATGGCTACTAGGACCATCAATGATAAAAAAGATAGATTGGTCACCATTTTGGTAAACCCATTCATGTCCTGTGGTGCTCGCTTGCCAGTATATATATTGCTAGCCGGTGTATTCTTCGGAAGAGCGGCGGGTGCATTAATATTTATTATGTATGTTATTGGAATCGCCGTAGCAATATTCTCCGCGAAATTATTTAGGAAAACCGTTTTGAAGGGCGAGCCCGCTCCTTTTATCATAGAACTCCCACCATATCGGTTCCCAACACTAAGGAGTAGCGCGGTTTATACTTGGGAGCGAGGTAAATCATATCTAAAAAAAGCTGGAACCATCATACTCCTCGGTGCGATCATAATTTGGTTCCTGGCATATTTCCCCCTTGAGGCGGAATATGGAAGTGGAGACTCCTATGCGGGTATGCTCGGGAAGGTGGTCTCACCATTGTTAGCCCCGCTTGGGTTCGACTGGAAAATCACCATTGCATTAATCTTCGGTTTTGTCGCAAAAGAAATCGTGGTTGGTTCATTGGGTGTTCTTTACGGTGCCGGTGATGATGAAGCCGCACTCACGGATAAACTTGGTGCATCTGATTCGGGGATATACCCATTGAATGCACTCGGTTTGATGGTTTTTACGCTATTATATACCCCATGCATTGCTACGATTGCAGTAATAAAACAAGAGACGGGATCATGGAAGTGGGCACTGTTTTCGGTAGCGTATAGCATTTCTATCGCATGGATAGTGGTATTTATCATTTTCCAATTTGGTCGATTAATTGGGTTCGGATAATGGCGTTTTTAGACGAAATAGGTAAGGTAGTAGGAAGCATTACTTCCGTATCAAAGAAACTAAAATAATCTTCGGAACTCTCGTAGGAGCACTTTACATCTTATTTGGAATTATCCAATTCATCGTGGGATTAAACCTTAGTTCGGAATTTACTGATGCGTTATTTATCCCTAATGACATTATTGGCGGCTTAATATTGGTTCTAATTGGCATAATATTTTTTATAGGTGTTAAAGAGCTCATATCCGAAATTAATGACGGTGTAGCATACATCTATTTTGGAATTTTTCTAGCTTTAATCTTCGTAATCATTTACTTACTAATCATCGTTGCAAATGCAATTGAAGCGTATGTGATAGTGAGTGATGACTTTTCAACCTGGACACCACTTGATGACTTGAAGCCGGGTTTATATCTTGGCTTATTACCGTTTATCGGGTTAATCGTCTGGAAGAGTAGGTTCACACTTAATAGAACTTCAAAGGTCAAATCAAAAAGGTGAATATAATTGAACAGAAAAATCTTGCAGCTTATATCACAAAAAAATCTCACGCTAAACCAAATAGCATTTGAACTAAAAATAAGTCGAAAGGAATTAATTAATAGGCTTGAATTGATGGAACATATGGGTTATATTAAGATCAAATGCCAGTCAACATCAGAGGATGAACTAAAATGTTCATGCTGTCCTCTGATAAGAACTTGTCCGGAAGGAAATAATAATAATTCATTCGGCAAATTTTACGAACTCACTACAAAGGGAAAGAGAATATGTAATAAATGAACTTCAGATAATAACTCTAACGTTAAATATAAATATAAATTAACCCGTAAGATGTCCGAAAATTATTTGGTTTACCAAAAATGGTTGGGATTATTATGGCCACGGAAAGAACCGAAGATTATTTAGAAGCATTGGATACTATTATCGCCAAAAAAGGATTTGCCAAAGTAAAAGATATATCTAATCTTTTACAGGTTGGTCCTTCCAGTGTGACAGAAATGTTCCAGAAATTACAGAAGGCGGGGTATATTAATTATGAAAAATACGGTGGCGTGACTCTTACATCAAAAGGAAAAAAGATAGCTAAAGATACAAAACAAAAACATATTATGTTGTATAATTTCCTTTTGATTTTGGGCGTGGATGATAAAATAGCAGACGAAGACGCGTGCAGGATTGAACATGTCCTGAACAGTGAAACTTTTGATAGATTGACAAAGTTCGTTGAGTTCATTAATATGAAAGAAGAGACGCCGCGGTGGCTGGATCATTTTAATTACTATTTTGAAACCGGTAAATTTATCGAGTGCACTCCGGCAACACGAGAGGATTGCCCGGTACATAGAAAAATAAAAAAAATCAATTAGACCTATTCAATCGAACATTTTTCGTCTTTTGTTCTAAAAATTTTATATATTACTTCCATATAATCTTTAAAGAGCATTAATTGAGTTTATTATTTAATTTCAAAAATAAGCGGCTAGTAATTTTATGCCAAACCAGAGCCAATCATCTAATAGAACTCGAAATCACTATGCGAAAAAATTCAGTAGATTAAATATCGTTCTATCATTTTTTATAGTGATCTTATTAATAACCTTGGCTATTCGGTTCACTATTATTTTGTCCGATCAAGATTCAACATCGGAAAATGACTCTATTAAAAACCCTTTACCTACAAAACCGATCATAAACACACATGATCATATTGATACCATGTCCATGCTGGACAAATGGTTAAGTTCCCAGCGACAGTGCAATGTCTCATCCACCATCATGGTCGGGTCACCTAATTCAACTTTCTGGGGCAAACCCAAAGAACCTTACATCAAATATTTGGAGAACAATGAACTCATTATAGAGATGGCACAAAAGACCAATGGCGAAATCATTGCCTTCCCCACATTAAACCCGAAGGATGAAAATAATTTGGATTTATTGAAAGATTATTTAAGTCGCGGTGCGCGTGGTTTGAATCTCTGGACCGGACATCACGGCACCCTTGAAGGTTCCTGGGGCGAAACGACGCTTTACGATTGGCTGGGGCCACTTAATCGGACAGATATGTATCCAATTTACAAATATTGCCAAGCTCATCGGATTCCCATAATTTGGAGCAATAACCTCGGCATTAGAGAGATCAGGAACAATCTCTGGTCAATTCTAGAAAAATTTCCAAACATGATAATCAAGATCCCGCATTTCGGCATCTGTTTTCGTACCTATAATTTACCAATTATCGAACAATTTCTTGATAATTATACAGGGTTGTACACCTGTTTTTCCTGGGGCCACCCAGACTTCGTAATGGAAAAGTTCGAGAATATCTCAACGGTGCGTAATGAGGCAATTAAAAATTTCTTTACCAAATATCAGGACCGGATCATGTTCGCCACCGATATCGTGCCAACCCATAACGCACGAAAAACAGTTGAGTGGATGCGAAGGCATACACAAGTATACATCGATGTTCTGGAAAAAGAAAATTATCATGTAGATATATTGAATTTTACGCCGGATGGTAGGGATTTTATCGCTGACTACCGCGGGCTGAACCTATCTGAAAATATTCTTGAAAAAATATATTATAATAACACTATTAAATTTTTAAATGGCAAGAAATGGAACGAGTCGCTTAAGAAAACCAGTAATGCACGCTCCGGTGCAAAGGAAACAATAAAGGCTTATGAAGATTATAATTATCTTTCAAATGTGGTTTCAATTACCAGAAAATATAATAAAAGATTGTTAATGATTTCCGAATCAACTATTATAATCCTATCCACACCACCAGCGATAAAAATAAGTTATTGAACTTTTTGATTTCAAAATCATAGGTTAGTAAATTTTATGGCTATGAATAATAATTCCTCCAACAAAAGTCGTAATAAAAGTAAAAATTTTAAAAGATTCAATATTGTCTTATCGATCGTAATATCAATTTTATTAATTGCATTAGCTTACCGAGTGAATATTAGATTTTTTAACAATACGGACGATGAGGAAAATATTGAACCCATAACACCCGTCGAGCCGCTCATCCTGCCCTTACCCACCCATGGAGTCATCAATACACATGATCATATTAATGATCTATCACTACTAGACAATTGGTTAGAAGCTATGCGATCAAGTAATGTCTCGGCAACGGTTATGGTTGGCTCACCGGCGACGACATTTTTAATTCCTTCTGAAAAACCTTTTGATGATTATGAACGAAATAATAATTTAATCATAAAAATGGCTCAGGATACCAATGGCGAGATCATAGCATTCCCAACTCTTAACCCCAATTACGAATATAATTTAGAACGATTCAAATTATATATCCATCAAGGTGCCCGCGGCCTGAATTTATGGACGGGTCACCATGGTTCACTTAGAGGCCCATGGGGTGAAACTAGTTTATATGATGAGCTGGGGCCATTGAACAGGACCGATATGGACCCTATCTATGAATACTGTCAACAAAACAGAATACCGATCATCTGGAGCAGTAATCTCGGCATCAGGGAAATTAGGGATAATCTTTGGTCGATATTGGATCGGTTCCCCGACATGATAATCAAGATTCCTCATTTTGGGATTTGCTTTCGGGATTATAATTTACCATTTATTGAACGATTTCTTGATAATTATACAGGATTATATACATGTTTCTCCTGGGGGCATCCGGATTATGTAATGGAGAAATTCGAAAATATTTCAACTGTTCGTAATGAGGCGATAAGAGAATTTTTTATTAAGTATCAGGACCGCATCATGTTCGGCACCGACATGGTACCAACCGATAATAAACGAAAAACCGTCGATTGGATGCGTAAGCACACACAGGCATATTATGATGTCCTGGAGAAAGAATATTATCATGTTGAGATACTGGATTTTACACCCGAGGGTAAAGATTTTATCGCGGACTATCGCGGATTAAACCTGTCAAAAAGTATTCTGGAAAAAGTATACTATAATAACAGTATAAAATTTTTAAATGGCAAGGCATGGAACGAGTCACTTGACGAACCCGCCAATGTTAGGGCGGGCATTAATGAAATACAAAATGATACTGAGTATCTGAGCAACCATTTTATGACTAAATCAGGTGTGGAATCACCTTTTAAGGATTTACCCGAGGCTACCAGCCTTAGAATAAATGTCCTAAGGGCAGTTTCAATGATTAAAAGAAGTCATAAAATCATTCAGTTTTGGAATTGATATACATAAATGACAGTAAAATTAATTAAATTTCCAATATTATAATGGTGGAGGTTTTAAACCTGTGCGCCGGAGTCGATCACCAGAAAGTAGAGAACAATAAAACCAATAATAATCGCACTGAAAAGCCCAAGAAGCCACAAATTAAAAAATTAAATTATTTTTTAACAATCTTGATCGTAATTAGTTTAATAAT
>CBFDAW010000169.1:0-6572 GCA_965602865.1 uncultured Thermoplasmata archaeon | reverse complement strand
AGATTAGCATTTTTGAAACTTTCAATTAGTTTCACAGGATTGACAAGCCACACCATTGCAACGATTATGATTATGGATGCAACGATTCCTAATAGAATTCTCTTTTTCAAGGTGAAACCGATTACATATCGTATTTAAAAAGATTTTGATGTTCAGGTTTAGTTTGGTTTAGTTTATGCTAGTGAGAGTCCGGGTAATAAAGAGATGCCTATGCCTTCAAAATTCCAGAATATTAATAAGAGCAGTATAATCTTAATTTTATTATTTTCAATTGCGAGAATAAACGGGAGGAACCAAAGAACATACCATGGGTTATACTGGCTTGACCCGAATAAAAGAAAGATTAAGGCAAAGGCGGATAGAATGAACATTTCCTCCCTGCCTTCCACTTTTAAGGCTGGAGAATGTAAATATTTAAGGGCAACTAGTGAAATCATAAAAAAATAAAGGAGTGCAAAAATCGCCATGGCAGGTATAGGATTAACTATACCAAGGTCGGGGGCATAGAACTTAATCGATGCCGTCAAAAACAGACCATAATAAATTGCAAAGATAATAATAATAATTTTAAACCAAGAAGAAGCATCGAAACTCTTTCTCAACCATGTCATGAACATTACAAATATCATTAACATAAAAAATGCCGTGATTAAAAGAGAGAATTTTATTCCGAAAAAGTATGGAGACCCGATCAAAATTTCAAAAGCAAATGCAAAAGATTTTTTAGCCGTCCATGAGATGAATTGTTCGTCAAGATAATTCCAAAACGCATTCGGACTTAAAAAAAGGATTGGTATTATTGAAATTATAATAGGTACAGAAAACAGGAGTAAATAAATAATCCTTTTATTCCAAGATTTGATTTTCCAGGCAAAAAAAGGTAATAGAACAATAGGAAAAAATTTGAAAGCAAATCCAAAGCCAAGAAAAAGAGCAGATATGTTATATTTATTTTTGAATAGATAAATTAGTGAAAGCAATACACAGATTACTACAATAGGTTCATAATGGCCTGCCAGACCTATGGTGATAATTGGTAATGGGCAAATAGCATAAATAAAAGAAGCTCTGAAACTGAAATCATCATCGTACTTACACAAACATAGATAGAATACAAGAACTGCAACCACAGAATCCATAATTGAGAAAAAAGCCCTGAACTGTAACTCACCGGAGCCGAAACTCATTCCTAAGAATTGAAGCATATAAGCATACAATGGCGGCTTGTTAACTGCGAAATCTTCATAAGGGATCCTTCCTCCAATCATCCACTCCGACCGAAAGACATACATTTCAATGTCTCTTGTAATAATCTGCTCCTGAAAAAGAAGAATAAACCGAAGGAATAAGGCTATGAAGAATATTAGAAAGATTTTTTGTACCAGTGGTTGGGATTGAATTTTTTCAAAGAGTTTCAAATTCGAAGAGTTCAGCGCAATAAAAAGGAATGCGATGAGGAAGATTACATATGGTATAACATAATATCCAAACCCCACAATGAAAATTAACATTGCAAAGTATATTAAAATAGCAACTCTAGTTATAACTGGCGAGCTCCATGCCTCACGATTTAGAAATAACTTCATAACTTCGGGATTACGTTTTTTATATTAAAAGTGTTTATTATAATTCCTGATGGAGGATAAAAAAATGGGAATCTTACTTAATTCTTCTAAAAATTTAAATAATATTATCTTATTATTAGGGTTTAGCATCACCTCTTTTTACCAACTGATGCACCGGTAGGACAGTTTTAGAGGGCGTAACTGTCCTACTGGTTTTTTTTAGTAGACTACATGAGATCATTGGAGAATTACTATGATCAAACCCGTGATATAATATATGTTATGGATAAACAAGTTATGCACTGGCCCCAAGCCTCCATAATTCTTATATAGAATGGTGGGCAATCATGTAATTAGCCACATAAATTATTTAATGCAAAATATATATTAACTGTAGAAGGTGCGATTTTTGACCAAGGCAGAAGAAGAGCCTGGGCGTAAGGAGAGCGGGTCAGATTTAGACAAACAGAAGGTAAATGAGAAACTAAATGATTGGGCAGATGAAGACTCCTGGGATGATGGGGATTCTGTAACCGAAGTGGAACCGATCTCAGATTCCGACTTAGAATCAAGCTCGCGGCGTGTCACTGGGAACAAAAAACTCAAATCCTCGGTGCGTGGAATTGATGCGTATTTAGACACCATTTTATCTCGTGCGACGGGTACCGCTGAAAGCTCGAGGGAAAAGTTGGAAGAGTATGCCCCAAAACTAAAAAGTGGTGTAAAAAAGGTAACTACAAAAACTAAGGTTAAATTTGAAGCAATTGATAAACTGGGCGATAAATATTCGAGAAAGTTCTTTACTAAGAACAGTTTTGATGGCTTTATAGATTTTATAATTTCACGACCAAAATTAATAATTTTTGTTGTTCTGTTATTAACGATTGGCACAGCGGTGTGGGGAATTCTAGGGGTTCCTCCGAAAATGACCGAGGACGGCGTGAAAGTTAAGCTTCAGGATAACATCCGCGGTGATTTTGAGGTTTACCTACCTCAAGAGCATGAGACCAAACTAATTCTTGATGATATCCAAAATGATTGGTCGACTGATATAATAGTCGTTTTTATTGAGACTCCCAATGCAAAACCGTTCGATGACCTAGGGTGGACGGATACGAACATTACTAATGTAACTGTTCTAAAAGAGATTTCAAAGTTCGAAGAAAGTTTTAATGCCGAAAAAGAAGCGAATAGGAAGGATGACGGCATTGTTTTCATGCTGAGTTTTTCCACTATAATTAAAGAACTGAACAGTACCGGACCGCGGTTTAAAAATGCTGTGGAAAACGAATTTAAAAACTCACAATACGTCCCGGAATTTGGTTTATTAGAAGGCGGGTACTCTATCCCAGATGACCAGGAACAAATTGATCAAAGATTTGAGTTGATGCTATCAGAGGGGGAATCACTAAACAAAGTTATCCTGGATTCAAACGGGGATACAATTTATGATACTGGCATCATATTAATAGGTATTACCCAAGATGTCGACCAGGAACAACTTGTGAAGGATATGGAAGAATTGAAAGATAATCTGAACACAAAAATGACACTCACTGGTCCCATACCCATGACACAAGCGATCACAAAAAGGACATATTCCGAGTTCACAAAAACACTACCCGCCGCGATTCTCCTGGTAGCTGGAGTTTTAATGTTATTCCACCGCACCTGGAAGATTGTGATAATTACCGGCGTACCCGTTCTCTGTTCACTTGCAATCACATTCGGCATCCTTGGCGGTACCAATATGACACTGACCCCGCAGGTGGTACTGATTGCACCGATACTGATTGCATTAGGTGTAGCCTATGGACTGTATATTGCGAATCGGTATTCCGACGAGGTACAGATAGAGGACCGCAGAGAACGAATACGAGTAGCGGTGAGGACAACCGGGAAAGCGATATTTCTTTCTGCACTTACCACCGCTATTGGCTTTGCATCTCTTCTGACCGTCTCTATGATACCGCTGCAAGTTCTCGGGTTTGGACTGAGTATGGGTATTATGATCTGTTATGCAGTAACCATGCTGACGGTACCGAGTCTGGTAATGGCGTTGGATTACCGAAAAAAGGGCGAAATCAAGGTCAAAGAAAAAATCGGTCAACTCCCAATACAACATCGTAAAAAGATTGTTGCTGGGGCAATTATTTTTGTAATGATATCTGTTATCCTAATACCGTATGTTCAGGCTAATATGAATTTCATTAAAATGGCAC
Organism: uncultured Thermoplasmata archaeon; assembly: GCA_965602865.1. Classification (GTDB taxonomy): domain Archaea; phylum Thermoplasmatota; class Penumbrarchaeia; order JAEHCK01; family JAEHCK01; genus CBFDAW01. Next base: position 2,785 of record CBFDAW010000169.1, on the reverse strand, counting down.
CACAAGACGAGCCCGTTATAATCAAGATGCGCGAATATTCAGACAAATTTGGTGGTGGTCAACAGGGAATGATTTTGGTTAACGGCAGGACACCTACCCAAGATAGTGCTGACGGTAGCATGCGAGATTATAACGTATTAAAAGAAATTGCATTTATGGAAGATGAACTTAATAGTATCGAGAATGTAAATGCATTATCTGTCGTAGATTTTATGAAAATGATAAAAGTCCCTGAACCAACAAACTCGCAAGCACAGGCATGGATCATAATTATTGAACAATTCACCGACTTAGAATGGGATACTTCTTTTTGGGATATAATTAAGAGTTTACCGAATGAACCACTCCCTGGCATGGATAAGAGCATTCAATTAATATTCATCGACATATTTTATAATACGCTAAGTACCGAGATGCGCGGTATGTTCGTTAGTGAAGACTATTCACGAAGTTTGTTATATGTGGATATGCCGACCATGGATGTAGTAAGTACAAAAAAGGCGGTTCTGAAAGTCGATGAGGTTACCGAAGAATTTTCAACAGGTAAAATGAGAGTTACTCACCTGACCGGGTTTGGTGCTATTCTTGTGGCGATCAATGATATGTTAGTGGTTAATGCGATTCAAAGTACAATACTAGCACTGATATTGGTCCTGGTCGTTCTGTCAATAATTTTCAAATCGTTTAAATATTCGGCAATCACTTTAATTCCGGTTTGTATGGTGGTAATCCTACAACCTATCACATTAATCGGCATAGGCGGGTTAGGTGGTGTGATCAATCCTGAAGATCCATTCTTCTCCGGTGAACTAAATCTATTCACTGCAGTCATCGGATCAATAATAGTAGGTATAGGCATAGATTTCGGTATTCATATGACAGAACGCATCCGTGAGCGTGGAATGAACCTTGAGGGTGTGAGATATGGTGTGGCTACCTCAGGGATGGCATTTATCGAAGCCACCGTTACTATGATTGCCGGGCTGGCAGCGGTATTTCTCGTCAATATCCCCGCAATCCAGGAGTTCATATTACTGATCATGATCCTATTAATTTACAGTGTAATGGGTGCATTATTCGTTTTGACTGCCATATATTCGATTATCATCCGTGCCCGTGAGGCAAGAGAACGACGGTTGGAAGGGGAATTCGAGCGTGAACCGGCAAGAATGGTAAAGGGTGAAAAATTACCTGTAAAAACCGGATCATCCAGTATAGAAAGCACAAAACAATTATAACTCATCTATTATTTTTAAATACGATCTATATATTCAAAATTACTATTAAAATAATCCTTGGTGATTCAATGGTCAGCCGTAGAAAAACGAAAAAAGATGGACAAAATTTTACGGAAGTAATCAAACGCATTAAAGAGATAATACCCCCTGGTAAGTTCAAGCACCGGGACCCGTACAATGTTCTAATTTCGACTATACTTTCTCAACGCTCCAAGGATGAGAACACGGCTGTTGCCTCTGAGCAATTGTTTAAGGTATACGACACCCCAGAGAGACTTGCTAATGGAGATCTCGGTAAAATTGAGAAATTAATCAAACCTGCCGGTTTATACAAAGCAAAAGCAATGAACATTCGAAATGTAGCGCGGATCTTGATCGACAATTATGATTCTAAAGTGCCCGAGACAATTGATGAGATGGTAAAGCTTCCGGGGGTTGGTAGAAAAACTGCAAACTGTGTTTTGGTTTATGGTTTCAATGAGCCCGCCATACCCGTAGATACCCACGTACATCGAATAAGCAACCGACTTGGGTGGGTGGAGACGAAAACACCGGAGCAGACCGAAGCCGCACTGGCTCAGATCTTGCCCAGGAAATATTGGATCGAAATAAACGAATTGTTGGTGAGATTTGGTCAGGAGGTTTGCCGACCCGTCGGACCACGGTGTACTAAGTGTACACTGAATGATATTTGTCCCATCGGAATAACCACTTTACAGAAATAGAAGGCCTGGACTTTTAATGGACATTTCGCACCCCTTCGCATTAAATAGATTTATTTTTTTATTTCCTTATTTCACGATTGTATTTAATAAAAGCAATTATAAAATAATATAAATATGATTGTGAGCCACCATAAAGTAATATGTGAACATATATTATTGCAGAAAACAGCCCAGCGGGATAAATAAACAAAGCTCCAAAGACCATTGATAAAACCGATAAAACATATTTCCAATCTTCATTTAGAAATTTAAACATAATAATTAGCCTTTAATCAATATCTTTAAATAATCTATTTTTACAGATATTCCTTAGTTTTCGTCGCCTCGCCAAAGCCCCGTTCGACTATAATATTGTCACTGTAAATGCGTCTCAGATATATTTAACTGGATGGTACTTTATGCCCTTGATCTTCGTTATCCGTTGCCGGACACCACCCGCCGCACCGTTTTCAACGCTCGGCTCGTTGATGAATAGAATTATCGGCCTCGCATGAAATTGAACCCTCTATCATCAATGAATTAATATCGGGTTCAACCCTTCGTTCGGCTCGTAACCCTTGCTCAGGGCGGTGCATCCACATAGTCTCCGCCGTTGCTGACTTGTTGGTGCTCCGACGTGTGGCGACTCGTTGCAAGAATTTTCGGCTGTATGTTATTGCATAAATAAGTTTTTTAAGGAATATATTGTAATTTATTTAAAGCTTTTTTCACTTTACCTACTACTACCCATATTCTACTTTGACATACTGAAAAATCAATAGTATTTATAGTTGTAATGCTTTGAAAAATTGCACCACTATAAGTAACTGAGCTATCAAAGCC
>CBFDAW010000168.1:0-6577 GCA_965602865.1 uncultured Thermoplasmata archaeon | reverse complement strand
TTTGCGATAACATAGGTATAGACGCTGATAGTACTTTCCGGGGTACCTTCTACCAATAAATCACCATGGCTCTTGGGTTTGATATTTTATACTATTTCAATTGATTCATTTTATTCGAATTTATAGAAGATTTAGCTCTGGCATATGCAATCAACTTACCATCGCGTAATGTAATAACTCTATTTGAAAATCGAGCGATCTCAGCATCATGTGTAACAAGTACTATAGTGGTCCCTATGGCATTTAATTCTTTAAACAATTTGAGGATCTCAGAGCCTGTTTGCGTATCGATATTACCGGTGGGCTCATCTGCCAATAGTATTGCTGGTTTATTTATAAGCGCTCTAGCGATAGCGACACGTTGTTGTTCGCCGCCCGAGAGCTCAGACGGAAGATGCTTCATACGTGCTTCCAAACCTACTAATTTCAATAATTCTTTAGCTCTCTCCAAACCTTTATCGCTCTCAAACATTCTTGAGACCATAACATTTTCCAATGCATTAAGAGTGGGGATAAGGTTGAAAAATTGGAATACGAACCCGATATAGTTCTTTCGATAGAGAGTGAGTTGGTCATCAGTAAAATCGGACAAATTGATACCTTTCACGATTACCTGGCCATTTGTAGGTTTATCCAAACCTCCTACCAGATGAAGTAATGTAGATTTCCCAGCACCACTTGGACCCTTTATTGCAACGAATTCTTTGACTTTGATTACCAAATTTACTCTGCGGAGAGCGATAACATCATTATCACCCATCTTATAAATCTTGTAAACATTGCGAAGTTCGATTATGGGTTTCAAATCCTATCCTCCAATGATCATTCACACCTCAATATATCGATGATGTTCAAATGTGAAGCTCTTAATGCAGGGATTATGGCGGTTACGGTGCCGATAAATAATGTTAATACCGAAGCAATAATAATGGAATTATTCGAAATTCTAGCAGGTGCGAAGAAGAAACCAGCACCATTATCTATCGAAAACATATGATCAAATAGAATTGCACTCCAAATCCCGAGAATAATGCCAATGATTAATGCTATGAACGAAATTAAAAAGGCTTCTAATAATGCAATATAAACGATCTGTTCCTGTTTTATACCCAATGCCCTTAAAACTCCGATTTCAAATTTACGTTCTGAGGTGGACATGAGAATTGTATTGGTAATAGTAGTAATTATTAGAATAGATATAATAATTAAAAGAATATTAGTCCAGGACTTTACGATTTCCGACATTTTCAAATAACTTTCACTATTATTGGTATTTTGAGAGGTAATATATTGATCTAATCCCTCGCCTAAAGCGGCAAATAATATGAAAAAAGTAATAGGTACCGCGATCCCGATCACCGTCAAGCCGGTTCGCCAGCGGTGGCGGGTTATATTTGAAATGATATAAGCAAAAACACCAAAGCGCGATGCCGTCGAATTTGGCTTCGATTTATGTTTGTTATCGTTTTTCAAAAGTGTCAATACTCCCCTAGCTTGTTATGCATTTTGATCTAGATATTTATTGAAATTAACCTGAAGTATAATAAATTTTTTTCAAATTAGTCAAAGGACTCGAACGCGATCTCATCAGCAGCTACTTGAATGCCTGAATTCCCAATGGAAAATGGTCGAATATGCTCATCAAAAGCTGTACCGCGCATTTTATCGATACCTATCGCCCGGATTTTTTCACCAGAAACAGTACTAGTATAAAGTTTGATTACACCTCTAGCCAAGAAACTCTCCACCGGAAGCTCACGGGTATCACCTTCGCAAATTAAAAGAGAGGTAGTATTTGAATTGGCTAATAATTTCATAATAGAAGATATACGCCTTCGCGCTTTTAAATCGGATTCATCAAGCATCCGAAGAGTAGTAGTAGAATCAAATGCAACACGTTTATGTCTTTGTTTTTTCAGCTCCTCTCTTAGCTCATCGAATAAATAATCTAAACCATGTCCATGTTCATCCCGGTCAGCACCCTCAGGTGAGAGATCGAGAATTCGAATTTTTGAAGTATTCCATCCAAAAGCAGCCATATTCTGGCGAATCTCATTGTATGGTTCATCAAGGGTGACATAAAGTGCAGATTCACCGCGAACAACGCTAACCATTAAGAATTGAATAGCCAGAATACTTTTACCTGCACCGGGTCCACCGATTAACAGATATGGTCGTCCTTCAATCAAACCACCATTCAACATTTTATCCAAACCCGTTATACCTGTTTTAATCTTACGCATGATATTCTCTTCGCTTGTAAGCTCCATACTTTTCACCTTACTTCAAAATTGGACATCGGGAAAGTATCATAAGCTTATATTAAAGTAGCGTTCGAATTACATCGATCATGCAATGGCATTTATTTCATATATGTTCGAAAAAGTACTAAAAATCCAATAAAATCCATCATAGAAAAATTTATTTAATTATATCTTTTTCTATTTGAGTAAAAATATATAATGGGATATACATCTGGATGAAGGATATAATTATGGAGGCCTAAAATTATGAAAATTTCGAAACAAGGGCTTATATTTAAAAAAATGTTAGTTGTCGGATTAATTATAATTTTAATAATATCTAGTTTGATCATATTCGGATCGCTCGGGTCTGGTGATGAGCCTAACCTTGACCAAAATTGTAATGATACTTTGTCATCTCCAGTGTCTTTTGAGGCATCTGACTCACTCTCCGATTTGAAGACAATAAATATAATCTCAAAATCGGATAATAGCGGAATCCCCTCACGCTGCGGCACGCGTGATATCCGGACGGGAAATTCGAATTTGAATGTGACGCCCCAGGGCAGTTTTTCACCTGGTTATCTAGGTGACCAGAACAAAGATTTCTATTTCACGGTGACTGAGAGTTACAATGGAGAATATTATGATTATGGAACTAGTGATGCTGCGCCAGAAGGTGATTATAACGAATCTTTATGGTATGTAAGACTTACGAACATGGAGTTTTATTATGAAAACCAGCAACTTTCACCGGCAGAATGGGACGACCAGCGTGATGAAGCGGATAATAATAATGGTGTTGGGTGGTTTATAAAGGGTAATTTGGATTTTTATTCCAATGCATCATCCATGCAAATGTTCAGATTTAACGTAGGGGCATCTGAAATTATGCTGGGAAGCTATGAGCTGCGATTAACATTTATGTATAGTATTCTAATCAATTATACCGCAACTACGGGTAGATACAATTTTACAGATTTCTATGGAGATAAAAATATTACCGAATTCGAATCTATAGTTTTTGAGGTACGCTCATGTTTGACCTCTGATTTGCAGGTTATGGCAGTGAATGAGAATAATCAAGTGATTAACGATGGTCGGTTCTTCGCTAATGCGTACAATCAAAAAATGCGGATTTTTTTCAACGAGGACTATCCTGGTGCTACACTCGATGATGTAAAAGTAACATTGATTCCCCCGCAATTCATGGAACTGTATGGAAGTACGGTCCTGGACCCGATGAATACTGTTTCAATTAAATCATTGAGCATCAACACACCATTTTATTGGCGGGTAAATATAAATGATAGTGTGCTGCCCGGAACATATTCGGGGAATGATGATTATGGATATATCTACTACGAATATACACGCGGTGATAATCAAATAACCGTAACCGAGGTTCTTACCCATACACTTGATTTTACCGTGGATTATACACCGCTGTTGTCACCACCTGTAACAAATGGGATGACCAATTTAGTACCGTTGGAGCACCAGATCGTCCAAGGCGCGTCAGAGGCGTCACTCCAGGTTAATTTCTACAATCATGGCAATGTAGAATTATTCGATATTTGGGTTGGTTTGGACCTCAGCTACAGCTTTATTCAACCGCCCTATTATTACGATGCCGGGGCAAATGATATGAAGACCGAGATCATAGTATCGGATAATTCGATCGATTTATTGCCCGTAGGTTACGGGGATATTGCATTTTTTAATCTTTCAGTATATAAAAATTTACCAAAGGGAAAATATCTAATCCCCGTGGTTTACACAGGATGGTATTATAACAATGGCAGTTTAGGTGACCCAACTGGAGTAGTCCAAACTACCGAAAACGATTATATCATGATCCGTTCAACACATGATGTGACGCCTTTAGATACTCAACCGCACATTGCAGTTGAAGTCCTAAACTCACAACCCCATATAACGGTTGACCAAACATATTCGAATGTATATTCGGCAGGTTCAAGCAATCAGGTGATAGGTTTAACTATTAGTAATTATGAACTCTATGGCTTCCAGAATGTCTCAATCTCGATTAGCACAGGTTTTGATTCGCCATTCGAATATAAGGGTTTGAACTATACTTCACCAAACCTCAAGAAAAAGGTTCTCAATACATTACCATCTGGCACGCAAAATTATCCGTATACGACTGCCTTTTCTTTACTTGCAAACATAAAAACCGATGCTACTGGTTTTTATTCGGTCCCTGTTACGATCTCTGGCTGGGATGTCTACAATGAATATTTCGAATTTATCACATCGTTCGATGTCTCAGTAATTCCACAATTACCCGAATTCGTAGTCGTAAACTCATTGAATTCTGAAGTTACCCCCGGTGAGAACTTCACACTCTGGGTTACGATAAAAAATGTTGGCTACAGCTACGCTTATAACCTAGAGGTCCTATATATTGGCTCAAGTGGGTATACAAATACATTTAACCCGACTGGCGATGGCATCTTCAGAGTAAGTGAACTACCGCCGGGTGAACAGATCGTACTTAATTTCAACGCAACCGCTGATGCTAACTTAACAATTGGTAATAATTACCTAGTCTATTTGAAGTTCAAATTCGCTGATGAACTCGGTAATGTTTATGGGTTTAATGATAATAGTCAAGCATCATTTTATATTCGAACCTACAGCCAGCAATTACCAGCAATTACTGATATATTTCTGGTAACCTCCGTCCGCCCCCCGGAAGTAACGCCGGGGAAAATTATTACACTGTCGGTTTCGGTTATGAATATTGGTAATTTTGAGATATTGGATTCTGCAGCGACGCTTGTTAGTAATTCGAACCTTTTCAAGATAACACCCACTGGTGACCCTGAACAAGGAAAGGATAATTTAGGGAGCCTTCAACCAAATGAGAAGAATACTGTAAAATTCACTATAGATGTTTCAAAAAGTGTAGAGCGTGGAGAAATATACGAATTCCAGTTGTTCATACAATATGAAGATGAGACTGGTGATATAAAATATTATGATACTTCAGATTGGCTACCGCTATCTATCCGAATCTCCGAAGCACCCGAGCCCGAGGAGGAAGAGGACAGGGCAAATTGGGAACTCGTATCCGTGGGAGTCTTGATTCTTGTAGCGGCAATAATTTTCGTACTATTGCTCGGCATAATGTTAAAAAGGTCAGGTATTGGTATAGTCCCACCGGCTCCAAAGGAGAAGAAAAGTGCCGAGGAATTAGACGAAAAGGAACCTCCACTCTCGCAAGAAAAAGAAGAAGATGTTGAAGAAGATATGGAAGAAGTTGAGGAGCCGGTGAAAGAGGAACTTGAGAGTGAATTGAAAGCCGAAGAAATAAAAGCAAAAGAAAAAGTAAAGGATACACCTAAACCAACCGCAACAGCGCTACGCGCACCTCAACCTGCCAAACCCACACCCGCAGCAAAGGTAACTGCCCATGCCCAGCCCATCGCCGAACCCATAACCGCAACATCAACACCTAAGAAAGACACTGTAGTAACCCCCATTAAACCCATAGAGGATCCAAGTAAAAAAAATAAGGATGACCCAAAGGGCTTTGAGGATAAAGATAAAGAAAAAAAAGATTAAACTATTTTGACAAAGTACATTCACTTATCCCCGGCTATGATTTTTTAAATATAAATGAAGATATATATTTAGAATATCTTTATGGAGGAAAGTCTAAATGATCAATTCAGATTGTTGTCCGGATTGTGGGTGTTTATTAATAAATCAAGAAGGGTGTGCATTTTGTGTAAATTGTTTTTATTCGGAATGTAATATTTAATCGTAAGATGAAGATTTTGGGTTTATTTTCGATGTTGAATTTAAGGTTGTTGGGTAAAGGCTGAGTTATTGTTTTTAGGATGCCTTGATTGTTCGTTGATTGACAGATACCTTGATTAATTACTGATTAATCGATACTGGGTGCAACTTGAAAAAAGCGGTAATACCTGACCTAAGTGCATTTCTAAAATGTTATACAATTAAGGACTGCTGTTATTAAAATAAAACTGACACGGACATAGTTAACAGTGCTGGGTGATACAAAAGTTCAAATCATGCCATCCGAAATATTTCTCAACGACCTTTCATATAAATTCTTTTTTTGTAATTTCATCTTATATCGAATCAGTTGAGTTACGCACTCGATACAATAACATTGTCTATTTATTAATTTTACAGCCAGTAACCTTTTCAAGTATAAAACAGACAGTGTTGTCATGTCCAAAGATGTTATATATTATAATAACACTGTCTATTTCTATGAAAACAGCACGAATATACCAAAAAGATGTAGTTAAAATACTCGAAGAAAAAGGACCAATTAC
>CBFDAW010000167.1:0-6625 GCA_965602865.1 uncultured Thermoplasmata archaeon | reverse complement strand
ACCAAAAATTAAAAAATGAGTGCTGGCTCTAAGACTACTTGTCGAACGCCCGTTCTATCACATTAGGTAAAGGTGAAATATCAACTTTACATCTTTATTTCCAAGTGAAAGCTAATGCCATCGTCAGCGATGACCGTGCTTTCCTCAATGTATTACATGCTTATGATATTCCTTTCATCATACCATCTGACTTGATAGTTTGGATGGCCTTAACGGATGCGGTCCCAGTTAAAAAAGCAATAGCTGGTTTAGATAGGATCGAATTGTATATCAAAGAGAGTAATTATTTAAGAGCCAAAAACAAGCTAGAGGTGATGCTAAATGACTAGTGTATCGTACCCGCTTCGAATACCAGAAAGATTAATGGAGATTGTAGAACTCCGCACCAAGGAAGAGTATGTAGATAAATCCACCGCATTGAGACAATTGATCTATCAAGGTGCTACAGATTATATATTATCTCTTTATGAAAAAGGTAGGGTTTCGCTTAGTCTTGCGGCAGAACTATTAGATAAAAGCGTGCATGACATTTTAAGACTATGTCCTGAGAAAGGAATACGTACCGGAGCCGATCAAGAACAGCAGAAGAGCAGTGAAAAAATAGCTAATAAGCTGGGCAAATAAGATTTGAAAAGAAAAAGATGAAAAATCATTACAAATGAGTTTAAGACAGACTTTTGGATTTAACTTAAAGCTTCAAATCGGATCATTCGATATATATCGCCGGTTTCATTGGTACCGCCCGGTTCATTTTATTCCCCGGATCAATTGCGGAACTATCATCACCGGAAAATACCAATACTTCACAACCGAAATTATTCTCTAAAAACCTTTTCGCACTGGTAAGATACTCAAATTCATTGATTTGCTCATCTGGCTTACCATCTTTTCCAACCCCGGAGTCTATTAATTTATTAATCTTTAATTTCCGAAGCTCGGTGACTAACTTCTGGGCGTATGCCGGGGCAGACTTAGACCGTTGTTTGATCTCGGGGATTGCCAGGCACTGCCGCATTAGCGCACTCATTTCCAGTTTCTTCTCCACTACCAACTTTTTACCGATCGCCAGCATTTCATATTTCCAACCGGGACTTGTGTAGATTATAATTTTTTTAGGTTTAATCTTTATAACCTTGTTGATCTCATTGACATCATCCACTACATTGCGCAAATACCGCTCGGAAATCTCGGCATGTTTGTACTGCACCTCCTGCTCGAATTTCGGGAACTTTGCGGTAGTAACGAACACATTCCCGAATGATCCGGCGCCTTCAGCTTTATTAAACTCAAACATTTCCCAAAGCTCCTCGGCGATGAAGGGTGTAAAGGGTGATATTAATCTAATCCAGGTATCTTGGATTTGTTTGAGGGTACTACTGTTCTTCCCGCCGCGGCGCAGATACCAACGCAAATCGCTGTATATACCGAAATAGATATCATTCGACGCAGCGCGTAAGTCGTACTTTTCCAAAGCACTGGTTATTACATTAACACGCTGATTTACAGCGTTGAGCAGCCACTGGTCAATTATGTCCGGCTCTATATCTCCTGCACCTGAACCTGAAGTGGATTTTATAATCGACAAAACCTCCTGGGACAACTCCCAGATGCGATTTAATCTGGATTTGTAGTTTAATACCGTATTTTGGTCCCATTCGATGTCCAGGTTCGCTGAGCCTACATGGGAATAATATAACCGCATACCATCTACGGTATATTTTTCTGCAGCGTCAGGTATTGGCTCGGCGCCGCCTTTTGATACCTGCGACTTGGAAATCTTATCACCTGCTGCTTGCGTGACCCACCAGTTTATAAAAAGTCCTCTTGGCCACTTCTCTTTTCCAAGGATCGCAACATGGTTCATTAAAAATACCGGAAAATGGACGGTCTTGTGCTCTTTGCCGCCCAGGTTTATATCCACGGGGTACCAGTAATCAAAATCAGCCTTTATCTTCTTTACCAATTCAGCGTCGATCTTGGGGATATTCTCAATATTACCTTCACCCAAGAACACATGATCGAAGAATTGTTCGGTGAGCTGGTTGGGGGTGATTGTTCCATCGTTGATGTATTTTGAGATAATATAATATGCCGGGTATAACGTGGAATCCGATATAGGTTCTATGATCCAACCATCCTTGAACGGGAACTCGGTGCCCAACCAGGACCCTTGGCGTATACATGCCCTATCATTGAACCAATCAAGTACTCCCGGTAGCTCCTGGTAATATTCATTCGGGATGATCGTCATCTCTTTTGCATGCTCTTTGGACCTCTTTGTCAATTCAATGTCGCTGTACCTGATGAACCATTGATCCGGGATAAGTTTTATTAAAACATTATTGCCGCATCTGCACACCACACTCACCGAGAATTCATAGAAGATATCTGCTATACCAAGCTCGATGAAATCCTTAAACAACGTATCTTTAACCTCATCCACCCGCAGCCCGGCGTACTCGCCGCAAAGTGAGGTCATGACTCCTGAGTGGAACTCGTTTTTATAAATGGTCTTGGTTGCTTCTTCTAATTTATCATGGTCGTGCTGTGACGTGATCCCCATCTCTTTGCAAATATCACCGGCGGGGTCCTCGGACTCGCTTTTACTGGTTTTTATCAATGATATCGGTTTAATCTCATTTACGGTATCTGGCGAAATCCCAAATGGTTCGAGTAGTTTTGGTTCCTTCTGCAGGTCAACCACCGCGATCCAATCATAAGGTGCATGTGCGGGTACGGACATTACCACGCCTGTGGAAATATTCGGGTCAACGAATGTACCCGGTAAGATCGGCACATCATTATTGACGATGGGCACATGGCAAGTCTGACCGATTAGTTCTTTACCTAAGACCGTCCCCACACGCTCGAGCGTTGCTCGCTGGTGCTCCAGTTTTACTGCCGCCTCGGGGCTCACAATCCATTCATCGAAGTCATCCACGCGAACCTTTACATACTCCACATCGGGATGCAACCACATATTAGTAACACCAAATATCGTCTCTGGTCGCAGCGTTGCAGCCGGTAATATCGAGCCATCCTTTAACTTGAATTTCAAAACTGCAAATTCCAGGGTCTCCGCATTTCCGCCCTCTTGTACATCTGTTTGCGACGGGTCAACGGCTACGGGACCACAGGAGGAACAGTACGGTGCATAGTGTGGCTTTTGGGTTAATAGATCATGTTTCTGCAGCTGCTTGAACTGCCAGGTGATGAAGTTCTTATAACCGGGTGAAATCGTGGTCATGAGACGACGGGAATCTATTGTGAAACCAAAGTGTTTCCAGTATTCTTCAGCATATATCTTACCAAAATATTCCACCACTTTATTAGGGTCCGCAAGCGTAGGTATGATCTCTTTGGGGCACCCGTTCGCACGAAGGTATTCAATGGTTCCTTCGTCGTTGCGCGCAACACGTTTTGCAAGACCAACCGAGGGTAACCCGGACGCATGAAATCCTGCTGGGTAGAGCACATTGTGCCCGGTCATACGTTTATACCGTGAGATCACATCAGCATATGTGAACCCGCGCATGTGACCCACATGCAGGTAACCCGAAATGCCCGGGTAGGCGAAATGTATCAGGAATTTCTTCTGTCCCAAATTCGGCTCGGAATCGAAGAGCCGTGCTTCGTGCCAGCGCATAAGCCATTTATCCACGAGTTTTTCGGGTTCATAGTCTGCCATTATTTGCTACCCCTAATACTTATAATTGAAATAAGTAAAAAGTAATAGAATTTTAAATCGAATAGACACTGTAAAGATAAAATTGTAAATATATTTTTTGTTGGTAAATGTTTTGATTGCATTTTATTTTGAGAATTATTCTTTGATCCGGATAAAAATCGAAAACTATAAATACATGTTTGAACAATTGAGTATATGTTCAATCGTTATTGATAGGGTAATGATAAAATGCCGTCGTCAAGTGATGTTTGCCCGTGTACCATTATCAACCAAAAAAAGGTAAAAAGAATTAAAAGTCAAATGATAGATGAAAATACAATTCTGAACCTTTCTGAGACCTTTGGTGCACTAAGTGACCCTACACGTGTGAAGATATTGCACGCATTATCAAAATCAGAGCTTTGTGTTTGTGATATCTCGGCTGTACTAGATATGACAGTCTCAGCCGTTTCCCATCAATTACGCGTACTTCGGAATATGCGCTTGGTAAAATTCCGTAAGGCGGGTAAAATGGTTTATTACTCACTTGATGATGAACATATCGTAAGATTGTTCAAAGTAGCATACGATCATGTAAATGAGTGAAAAGAGTGAAAATAATGATTAAAAGTACTTCTATCAGGATCCGGGATCTACACTGCATAGATTGTTGTCATAAGATTGAAAAAAGCGTCAGTAAGACTAAAGGTGTATTCGAACTGCATCTCAGTATTGCTACCGGGCAATTAAATGTTACATATGACCCTAAACAGATCTCGTTGCCTGAATTGGAAAAACATGTAGAGGATTTGGGGTATAATGTTTTTCAAGCGGAAATGTCTGAAAATAGTGTGGTATCTGTTCATAATTTCAAGTTCATATTCACCGTGTTCTCGGGTATTTTTTTATTCTTGGGTCTTTTAGTGACCCTCATAACCGCTGAACACCGATTGATGATCTTGGGTTATAATATTTATATTTCCCAGGTATTCTTTATCATCGCCATGGGATTCGGTGGGTATTACATTCTCAAGCACGCTTTAGGTGCGTTTTTCAAATGGCATTTTGCCATAGAGTCCTTGATGTTGATTGGCGCCGCCGGGGCGGTATTGATTGGCGCGTTTGCCGAAGCTGCCGCAATAGTGTTTCTATTCTCGATTGCCGAGTTGTTAGAATCCTATGCTACCGCACGCACTCGCACTTCGATCAATAACTTGCTCACACTTACTCCGAAAACCGTTGTACTGAAAAAGGGCAATCAAACCTCTGAAGTACCGGTTAACCATGTGAGATCCGGAAATGTAGTAGTTGTGAGATCAGGAACATATATTGGTGTTGATGGCATAGTATTGAAGGGGCGCTCCACCGTAAATCAGGCGCCAATAACCGGCGAGGCAATGCCGGTGGCCAAAGAACCCGGGGATACCGTTTTTGCCGGCACCTTGAACCTAGAGGGTACTTTGGATGTGAAAGCAACCAAGTGCGCACGAGACAGTACACTGGCAAAGATCATTAAACTTGTGGAGAGTTCAGAAGAAAACAAATCACCGACCGAGAGGTTCATGGATAGATTCGCAAAATATTACACACCGTCCATTTTACTTCTTGCTGTTATCGTTATACTTGTTCCGACCTTCATATTCCACCAACCATTCGAACTTTGGTTTTATAAGGCACTTATGTTAATATTAATCTCCTGCCCTTGCGCACTTGCGATCTCCACACCGGTTTCTATCGTATCCGCAATCACCAATGGTGCGAAGAATGGCGTACTGTTCAAAGGCGGTGTGCATGTGGAAAACGCCGCCCGGGTTGATACATTTGCGTTTGATAAGACGGGAACATTGACTACCGGTAAGCCGGTGGTTACGGATATAATACCATTAAAAAATCATTCAAAAAAAGAACTCATAACCCTCGCCGCCTCGCTTGAATGCTTATCCAAGCATCCACTCGGCGATGCATTAGTGGAATATGCCAAGCGTGAGGGGGTACATCAAGAATGCGTCGAGAAATTTCGAACAATACCTGGGAAAGGTGTATATGGCAAAATAAATGGCAAACTATATTATGTAGGAGGAAAAAGCCTATTTAAGAAAAGTGCACTCAAAGGGTTGGATAACTATTTTACCAGCTTTACCGATGAAGCCAAAACCGTGGTGGTTATTGGTACAACGGAAGAAGCTATTGGCTTGGTCGCGTTCGCCGATGATATCAGGGTGAGCGGTAAAAAGATGGTAAAGGATCTCAAAAAGGCTGGCGTAAACCAAATTGTAATGCTCACCGGGGACATTGTAAAAACGGCAGAAATTATTGCAGATAGCCTGGGAATAGATGAATACCATGCCGAGCTGCTGCCACACGAAAAAGTTACAATCATAAAAAAATTAAGAGCAAAAAACGGTAATGGCAAAGTTGCGATGGTGGGTGACGGGATAAATGATTCACCGGCGCTCGCCGTAGCAGATCTTGGGATCGCAATGGGCGCCGCAGGCTCGGATAGCGCCTTGGAAACCGCAGATGTTGCACTCATGAAAGATGATCTATCAAAAGTGCCGTACATGCTCAGGCTAAGTCGTAAGACTATGAGCGTGGTCAAACAAAATATTGTATTGGCAATTGGTGTCAAATTACTCTTTGCAATTTTAGTGTTCCCGGGACTGGTCACACTCTGGATGGCCGTGGCAATTGGTGATATGGGAATAAGTTTAGGCGTGATCTTAAATGCGTTACGATTGGGAAGATGATAAAACAGGGATCACTACGATTTTAATATAATAATAATCGTTGGTGGGAGTGTGGGAAGATCTAACCGAACCCTCAAACGATTGATTTTTAATTGCGCACAAATCTCAAATTCAAAACCCAAAAAATAATAAAATAAGTAATACGCAAATCTTCAATTAATTTAATATATCACTCCGTTATCCTCGGGTTCGGGAGCCACTTCGTTAGGCT
>CBFDAW010000166.1:0-6628 GCA_965602865.1 uncultured Thermoplasmata archaeon | reverse complement strand
AAATGGAAGAGGAAAAAGGAGAAGCTGTGGAAGATGAAGCTGCTGAAGAGCAAGAAGAAGAGGAAAAAGGTATATTCAATGAACTTTACGATAAATTTTTTAAAAATTCTTGGGAGATGTGGGTCGGAAGTATTATCCTAGCAGTGTTAAGCATTTTCCTGTTTCTGATCGCATCACCCTGGGGTTCAAGCGGTGGGCTCTTGAACTGGGGCCAGAACTTATTCGATACATTAGGATTATCCCTTGACGAATCCGCACCTACTGGTGTAACATGGATAACTGAACATCGGTATGCAATGCTTTCGCTTTTAATGCTTATGGGTGCACTGGCTAGTGCGCTCTTCGCTAAGGAGTTCGCCATTCGAATATCCCCGGGTGGAGAAATGGGGAAAGGTCTAGTAGGTGGCATCCTGATGGGCATAGGCTGTATATTAGCTATGGGCTGCACAATTGGTAACTTTTTCAGTGGTTGGGCGGCACTATCTGCAGGGGCAATAATATTTGTACTCGGGTTGGTAATAGGTGTAGCTATTGCTGTAAAATATTTGGTTTGGGAAATGATGAACCATCCGGGTATAAGTTCAGGTAAATCCTGGACTTTTCTATCAGCAAAATCAAAGGGTACTTCATTACAACCATTAGCAGGGCTTATTGTTATTATTATTGGAGTTTTAATTGCGTTAACCTACGACAGCGAAACCGAAAAAGTGTTGGTAGGTTTTGTGTTATTCGGACTATTAATCGGTGTAGTCCTCCAGCGGTCTCGTTGGTGTATAGTTCGTTCATTACGTGAAATGTTCCTTTCAGGTGATTCGGAGCCTGCTAAAGCGATTATTGCAGGTCTTCTTATAGGTCTTATAGGCTTTACCGTCATCAAGATTATGGGGCTTGGTGGCGAAATGGTCATGGTTGCATCTAATTTTTGGATGCCCGCAATCATAGGTGGTATAATTTTTGGTTTTGGTATGACAATAGCGGGCGGGTGCACGGTTGGCTCAACCTGGCGCGCTGGTGAAGGGCATGTAAAACTCTGGCTTTCACTTATAGGTATAGTTATCGCCGCGCCATTTACTGCAGAATATATACAACCCCCTTTTATGGATATATTACCCACTGCAATGAAACAACAAGTATTCCTCCCAAACAATTTCACTTATGAAGGTGCATTCATAATTATGGTGTTGATATTACTGCTTTGGTACCTATTTGCCAGTTGGAATGACCGAACAGGGAAGTTTACTGCTATGTAAATTATAGGAGGTGGAACAAGATGACAAAATCAGAAGATAAAGTTTTGGCTGTGGTATGTATTGTACTACTAATCTTTTCGATAGTAATTTTTTCATTTATAAAAAGTGAAGAAGAAGATAAACAAGAGGAAGTAACTGTTTCTACCGATGCGATGCTCGATGCTACGAATGCGTTCCTTGCCAGTGGAAAATCGACGATGATCACCGCTGAGGCATTATACGCTAACCTCGACGACAACTACGCCGGTAACGATCCGTTCATATTGAGCGTCAGGGGTGCGGAACAATACGCGATAGGTCACATACCTGGTGCCGTAAACATTCCGTGGCGAAGTGTGTTCGCTGAGGAGAACTTATCTAAATTGCCAACCAATAAACAGATTGTTGTATACTGTTACACTGGACATACTGCCAGTCAGATTACAGCACTACTCAACCTTATGGATTATGATGCTATGTGTCTTAAATGGGGTATGTGTTCATGGACTACGAATGCAACGGTCACAGCAAATAAATATTATACTGCACCTACTTCCGGTTTTCCTGTTAGAACGGGTAATACGCCTGGTGCCTGGACATCTACGCGTACACGGTGTGGAGGAGATGAACCCGCACCGATGCCTACAACCGTAGAAACTGGTGGTGATGGTGAAGAAGTAGATTTGCGACCCGTCATACAGACCTATCTGAGTTCGGGGAAGGCACCGGCTATACCCGCTCAGGATTTATCTGATAACCTGAACGATGGCGATTCCAGCAACGACCCGTTTATTCTCAGTATAAGGTCCTCCTCACAATACGAAATTGGACATATTCCCGGTGCAATCAACATAGGATTTACAACACTATTTACAAAAGAGAACAGATCGAAGTTGCCTGAAGACGATACGCAGATTGTGGTCGTGTGTTATACGGGGCACACCGCGAGCCAGGCAACAGCGCTTCTCAATATTAATGGGTACAATGCCACGGCACTTAAATGGGGTATGACCGGTTGGTCATCCAATTCTACTATTGCACCATCTGCATATAACAAAGCAACTGCATGCTATAACTACCCCGTATCCGTCGGTGAAGACGTGGGAGATTTAGATACGGCAATTATCGCAGACAATGCAGAGGTGGTTCTCACAGTTACGAACGATTTCCTTAGTGCGGGAAAAGGCACGATGATCACCGCCGAAGCATTGTACAATAATCTCAACGACAACTATGCTGCTAACGATCCATACATTCTTAGCGTGAGAAGTGAGGAACAATATGCCAAAGGTCACATACCCGGTGCTGTAAACATCCCCTGGACGAGGGTGTTCACCGATGAGAATATTTCTAAATTGCCCGCTAACAAACAGATCGTGGTTTACTGTTATACGGGTCATACTGCTAGCCAAGTTACCGCAATGCTAAACGTTTTAGGCTACGACGCGGTCTGCCTCAAGTGGGGTATGTGCTCATGGACTACGAATGAAACGGTCACAGCAAATCAATATTATACTGCACCTACTTCCGATTTTCCTGTTACAGTTGGTAGTACACCTGGTACCTGGCATTCCACAAGACAAGGCTGTGGTGATACCGGAGATGGTGGCGAGGTTGAAGAGGCTACTACTGGTGTGACCTTCGATATAGTACGAATTGCATGTAATAACTATCTTAGTGAAGGTAAATCTCCAGCTATCAAAGCAAGTGATTTGTATGATACACTTAACGATGGCAATACTTCCAATGATCCGTTCATACTCAGTATCCGCTCATCAACTCAGTATGAAATCGGGCATATACCCGGTGCAATTAATATTGGTTTTAGTAGTCTGTTCGAAGAGGAAAACCTGGCAAAGTTACCAACCGACAAGCAGGTCGTGGTTGTCTGTTATACCGGTCATACCGCAAGCCAGGCAACGGCGCTCCTCAACATCAACGGTTATGATGCAATCGCACTTAAATGGGGCATGACCGGCTGGTCTTCAAATTCCACAATCGCACCTTCGGGATACAAAAAAGCCACTGCATGCTATAACTACCCGGTGTACATAGGTGAGGAACCCGGAGATTTGGACACTGCGATAATTGCAGGTACTGCAGATGTGGTTCTGGACGCTACAAACGAATTCTTGAGTGCTGGAAAAGGCACGATGATCACTGCTGAAGCACTGTACAATAATCTCAATGACAACTATGGTGCTAATGATCCATTCATATTGAGTGTCCGAAGTGAGGAGCAATATACCAAAGGTCACATACCGGGTGCGGTAAACATCCCCTGGACGAGGGTGTTCACCGAGGAGAACATATCCAAATTACCCGCTAACAAACAAATCGTGGTCTATTGTTTCACCGGTCATACTGCTAGCCAAATTACCGCAATGCTAAATGTTTTAGGCTATGATGCAGTCTGTCTGAAGTGGGGTATGTGCTCATGGACCTCTAACACTACAATAGCACCCTCATGTTATGATAAGGAAACCGCTGCTCATGACTACCCAACATCTAAAGGTTTAGAACCCAGCACATGGTCATCTTCTACGCGACAGAGCTGCGGTGAAGATGGTGGAGGTGGCGAAGTTGAAGAAGCGGCTACAGGTGCGACTTTCGATATTATTCGAATAGCCTGCAATAACTATCTTAGTGAAGGTAAACCTCCGGCTACCAAAGCCAGTGATTTGTATGATACACTTAACGATGGTAACACATCCAATGATCCTTTCATACTCAGTATCCGCTCATCAACCCAGTATGAGATCGGGCATATACCCGGGGCAATTAACATCGGTTTCAGCAGTCTGTTCGAAGAGGAAAACCTAGAAAAGTTACCAATAGATAAGCAGATCGTAGTAGTCTGTTACACGGGTCACACAGCCAGCCAGGCAACAGCGCTTCTCAACATCAACGGTTATAATGCAACAGCCCTTAAATGGGGTATGAGCTCCTGGTCAACGAATTCTACAATCGCACCTTCTGCATATGACAAGACTACTGCAAGCTACAATTTCCCGGTGTCTATAAGTGAAGATCCGGGGGATATAGATACTGCGGTGATCGTAGGTATTGCCAATGTGGTACTTGAAGCTACAAACGAATTCCTTAGTACGGGAAAGGGCACGATGATCACCGCGGAAGCATTGTACAATAATCTCAATGATAACTATGATAGTAACGATCCATACATATTGAGTGTCCGTAGTGAGGAGCAATATGCTAAGGGTCATATACCTGGTGCGGTAAATATCCCCTGGACTAAAGTGTTCACCGAGGAGAACATAGCCACATTACCCACCAACAAACAGATCGTGGTTTACTGTTTCACAGGCCATACTGCTAGCCAGGTGACCGCAATGCTAAACGTTTTAGGTTATGATGCCGTTTGCCTTAAATGGGGTATGTGTTCGTGGACCACTAACACCACTATAGCACCATCTTTCTATGATAAAGCCACCGCCGCTCATGATTACGCGATTTCGAAGGGTACAGAACCCGGCACTTGGTCATCCACAAGACAAGGCTGCGGGGAAAATGGTGCCGGTGGTGAAGTTGAAGCTGTTACAGGCTCGACTTTCGATATTACACGAATTGCATGTAATAACTACCTGAGTGAGGGCAAACCACCAGTTATTAGTGCAGATGTCCTGTTCAAGAACCTCAACGATAGCGATTTAGATAATAACCCGTTCATCTTGAGTATTAGAAAAGCGAGCCAATATACAATAGGCCACATCGCAGGTGCAATAAACATCGGTTTCAGCGATCTCTTCACAGGGGAGAATCTGTCGAAGTTGCCAAACGACGACACACAGATCGTGGTGGTTTGCTATACAGGACATACCGCTAGCCAGGCAACAGCGCTTCTCAACATCAATGGATACAATGCCACGGCACTTAAGTGGGGTATGACCTCCTGGTCTTCAAATTCTACGATCGCACCATCGGCGTACGACAGAGGTACAGCCTGTCATAACTATCCAGTTACTATCGGCACCGAACCAGGAAAGATCGATACCGCGGTTATCGTTGGCAAAACCGATGAAGAGATATTATTGGAAGCAACAAGTACCTATGCGGCTGGTGGATTTAAATTCATTACTGCTTCGGCGTTACATGAGAAACTCAATGATTCGGATGTGGAAAACGATCCTTTCATACTTAGTATACGGAATTCTACATCATATGGTCTAGGGCATATACCGGGAGCTGTCAACATCCCCTGGCGGAGTCTGTTCTCCATTGAGAACCTTTCAAAGTTACCCGACGATGATACGCAGATCGTGGTGGTTTGCTACACGGGACAAACTGCTAGTCAGGTTACCGCTCTCCTTAATGTTCTTGGTTATAATGCATCTGCTCTCAAACATGGAATGTGTTCATGGACCATAAACACTACAATCGCCCCGAAGTGCTTTGACAACACGACAGACCAAGGCAACTATTCGACGTGTAAGGGCACCGAAGTCGGCTCTATGGCAACTGCAACGCGTAGTTATGGGGATAATGGTGGGGGAAGTGGCGGAACATTCGAAGGTAGTGCTGATGAATGGGAGATACTGCGCCAGGCTTGCGAGAGGTACGTAAATTATGTGGTTTCAATGACCATTACCGCTAAAGCATTGTACAATAACCTCAATGACAACTATACTGCCAATGATCCATACATAATCAGTGTACGGAATTCTACATCATACGGGCTAGGTCATGTTCCCGGAGCCGTAGCGGTCAGTGCAGGAAGCCTGTTTACCGAGGAAACCTTGGCGACCTTACCAACGGATAAACAGATCGTAGTCTATTGTTATACCGGTCATGGCGCAGCGCAAGTCACCGCTCTGTTAAACATCAATGGCTACAATGCAATCTCACTCAGCTTCGGCATGTGCTCGTGGTCTGAAAATTCAACCATAAATGCGGGTATGTGTTACGACCCGAATAATGCGGGTCATAATTATCGGATATCGACAGGTACCGAGGCTGGAGAATGGGCTACAGCTGTACCCGCTGATTAGAGGTTTTATAATCCTACTCTGCGGTCAAGGAGATGCAGAAACTCTATATAGATTACATGATATTGTAATCTCAATATGGACGGACGTATATGGGCAGGGATAGGTCGATCGATGCGTTCAGAGGCCTAGCGATCATCGGTATGGTTTTTTTTACATTATCATTGAAACTCAGTGGTGATCTGCCGGAACTATTGCGTCATAATGTTCGAGATGCTCTACATTTAGGAGATTTTATTCTTCCGATGTTCCTTTTTGCAAGCGGCCTATCACTAGCGTATTTTCTCCAACAGAGGGAAAAAAAGAAACAAAATACACTATTACGAGATGTACTCGGAAGGTTTGGCAAACTTGCATTAGTAGGGGTTTCGCTATCATTTTTTTCTGCATATG
>CBFDAW010000165.1:0-6651 GCA_965602865.1 uncultured Thermoplasmata archaeon | reverse complement strand
GGTCAACGGCTCGTGCTTTCCATAACGTCATACGCTCGCGCATACTGGCGCTTCGAACAAAAGACTTCTATCAAAACACGGATATTCTTCTATAATGAATACCCGGCTAATATTACTAAATTCGAAATATATGACCAGAATAATAAGAAGTTAGTGGATTTGAAGAAATTAGGAGACAATATTGGTCATTGCGAGCATTCCTGGGGCAGACTGGCATAAATAATTAATGATCTTTTGAAAATTACACATCATACCCAAACTCACCAACCATGGGTACGAATGCACAACCACCCAGATTGGTTTTCCGGAGTTTGTTTTTTACCTTAGTCACGAGAGTTAATTCAGAATAATATGTGCTGCCCTTTGGGATTAATAATTTACCATTCTCTGCTAACTGGTTTGTTAATGGTGGCGGGATGTCGGGTGATGCGCAGGTGACAAAGATCCTATCGTATGGTGCCTCTTTTGAATAACCAATGGAGCCATCTCCTTGAATAACGGTAATGATCTCATCATAACCAGCTTTTTTTACATTCTTATTTGCAAATTCGATTAATTCTTGTTTTATTTCCACCGTATAAACATGCCCCTTGGGTAATTTACCCACAATATGTGCCGCCACTGATGCATGGTACCCTGAGCCGGCTCCCACCTCTAATACTCGATGTCCGGGCTTTAAATCAAGTTCTTCTATCATTATTCCAACCATGTGTGGTGCTGAGATCGTCTGACCGCTGCCTATACTGAGTGGCGTGTCGGCATAAGCATGTTTTTCTTCACTGGGTATTACGAACAACTCGCGGGGTACCGATTCCATAGCTTCTATCACATGCGACGAGCGAATTCTGCCATCTTGAACCAGTTTAAGCACGAGATGTTTACGAACCTCGGTGAAGTCACTCATCTGATAACTCTCCCGTAGATTCTAACAATATCTTTAGCGGCTGCGCCATCATATTTCACAACTTTTGTTTTGGTTTTCATTTTATAAATTGCTACATTATTGCGACCTATCTTTAAAATATCGCCGATAAAAAATTCTTCATCAGGTATAGCAGTTACTGTGTGGCTAAGTGTATTAGGTCCCTTATGCACTGAGATCTTAACTTGGACTTTACCGTCAATCTCCGTTCGTTTGGACCAGATCGTGTTTACCTCCTTTGCACTTGCGTGCTTTACACGTACGCCTGAAACCTCTAAGGAGGTGATTACTACATTTTTTTCGTCAACGATAAGTTCCTGACCAATTATGAGCTCCTCATCGGGATGAAGTTCCACGGAAATACGGTCGGACTCCCCTTGAGAGCTTATGATCGTAGGAACAGTGATTAACTTCTTTTCAGTAATAGTGGTTTGATGAATGAAATTACAGTCATTACATTTGATAGTGCATTCTAAAGTTAGCTGTTTATGCTTACCAAACCGCCCCTTTAATACTTTATGAAGAGTTTCTTTACCGCATGTGGGACACATAATATGGATCGCACTCGGGAACTCCATACTATTACTCTCCTATTGTACTAAATAAAATATAAATTTAATAGGCTGTATCTCTTAGATTTAGACACTGGGCAGTTGATATGGTCAATCAATAAAATTAATAATGAAATTCTACGTATTAATATTATTATGCCTACCTCTTTTAAATCTCCGATTTTCCAAGTCAACCTTAACTTTCAGTTTTATCTTTATCTTCTTCCTTACCTTTTCCTTTAGTAGGTTCTTCTTTGGCACCTTCACCTTTTTCTTCAGCGGGTGTTCCCTCGGCACCGGCTTCGGTCTCGCCCTCCGCCGCCTTCGCCTCTGCCTTAGCATCCTCCTCTGCCTTTTTGGCTTGCTTTAATGCACTGGATGCCGCTAATACCTCTTCTCGCTCCATCTTCATTCGCTCTATCTCGGAGGAGGAGATAAAATCATATGCATGTCTATTACAGCGTTTACATAGTCCCATGGAATTTACTAATTTTATTGCTTGGCAGCCTATGCATTTACTTTTTGTCTTCATAAGGCAATCACCTGTATCATCGTCACTCGATAACAAATTACTAGAAATTCTTTCACGTTTTAGAAAATTTCATCCAGATTTTAGTTTTATTATCTGTTACCCGCATTACCTATTAAAGATTAAAATTTTTCTATCGTTGTGTACTTTTTGAATGCTTTAATTATAGTAATTCAATTCTAGAAAATATTAATACTCCCAAACCAAAAAGAAAAATAAACATAATTGTTAATGCAATAATTGCTTCTCCAATGGTTAAATACACACTTGACGAGGATTCTCCCGTTAATATTTCATAATAAACCCCGGCACAATTATCCGGATTTAGTGCGGCTGTAAACTTCACATAACCGGGGTATTCCACATCTTCGTCGATTAATCCGAAGAATTGTTCCTGAGACTGCTTATTACCATATGAATGAAAAGTTGTGTTCAGGTAGGCTAGATTATTCTTCATTACAGTAACACGATAATCTCCTTCAGCTAAATCATCAAGAAAAATGTAACTCCCGGAGTAATTTGATTCCTGTTCGATGAGTTTATCTTCGTTTAAAAATGTTATTGTGATATCAAATGTGGTGGTTGAATTCTCAGTTACTTTTCCCAGATATAATATAAAATCATCAATATTTTTATTATCTGAATCTGAAGTTGAGGATAAAGATGTTACTGGGAGAAAATCCTCATCAATATAAATGGATCCTGAGGCGATATTCTTTGGTGAGTCTTTATTATCTTCTTGATATTTAGCTTCCCAGGTATATTCTCCCGGTTTCAGCATATAAGTGGGTATTAATGAAGTAAACCCGAACCCCGCACTTTCAAATGGTAGAACCTCTGTTCCATTCGCGTCCAGAACATCGAAATCCACACCTAATACCCAATTATCAAATCTATGTGGGGTAAATGTTAAAACAGTATTATTAATATTACCAAAAGTTGCCTGGGTGGAGATATCGATTGTAATAGGTTCTTCAGTATCCTCACGAGTAGCCATATAATAAATCCAACCCGATTGTGATACTAGGCTAAGTATGATGAACCAAAATAAGACTGAGAAGATAATAGTGGATGTAACGGTTTTGAATGATGTGGAGAATAACATGATGAATAACACCCAACACGCCGCTGAAAATAAAATCACACCCATGGCAGCATACGCTTTACCTACCTCATTTATGCTGGGAACCTTGCCAGATAATACGATTACTACGATATATCCCGCGGTCCCAACGATTAGATAGATAGCAGATATTGATAAAAATGCGCCGAGGAACTTACCAATAAAAATAGAGCTTCGATCAACTGGTTTGGATAGTACCAGATGCAATGATCGGCGGGTGCGCTCACCCACAATAGTATCATAACTCAATGCAATAGCAAGTATTGGTGGAAATAAACTGGTAAATGCTAGAATCAAAGTTAGGACACTATTCGCACCTGCTTTATATGCAGGTTCATCACCCTGGGTACCGCCAACTAAATAACCACCATACACCGCTATTATCAAAAATAAAGCTGCAAAAACGATACTAATTACAAGTAGTCGTTTTGTTTTGAAATGTTCAAACAATTCCTTTCGTGTTACTTCATATATGATTTTAAATCTGTTAGGAATCATTATTTATTTCTCCATTATGATCAAATTTCCATAAGATTTAGAAATATCTGTTCCAGGTCCGGCTTCATTTCGTTTACTGAACGTATGTTTCCACCTGCTTTAACTAATTCTGAAACCATATCTGGTATAATGTCCGTATTTTTCACCTGGACTTTTAAAAGATTTTGATATGGAAATACTTTCTCGACACCTTTTATAGTTTTTAAAACAATAATAAACTTATCCTCTGGGTTGGTTAATTCGATATTAATAAAATTACCCTTTTGCACCTGCAGCTCTTTGGTAAGGTTTTTTATCGTATCCCATTTCATTAGAATGCCGTAATGTATAATTCCTACACTCTCACACACATCCTGGACCTCATTTAATAGGTGTGACGACATGAAAATGGTCATACCTTCTTTGGCTAGATCTTTAATAAGTTTTCGAACCTCGTAAGCGCCCTTGGGATCCAGGCCAATGGTGGGCTCGTCTAAAAATAATAGCTTGGGATTGTTTAAGAGCGCTTGAGCGATTACGAGCCGCTGGCGCATGCCGTGTGAATATTCCTTAATCTTTCTTTTGCGGTCTTCCTCCAGATTTACCATCGATAATAGCCGGTCGATGTTTTTGCTGCGCTCTAGTTTGCTAATACCATATAATGTCCCGTAATAGTTAAGATGCTCATCAGCATTCAGGACATCATATAATCCGAACATGTCCGGGACCAAACCAATATGTTCCTTCGCTCTCTTCCCATCAGAGAAAATATTGTAGCCCATGATCTTCACTGAGCCTGTCGTGGGCCTAAGAAAACCCGTGAGCATTCGAATCGTAGTCGTTTTTCCCGCGCCATTTGGCCCTAAAACGCCGAATGTATCGCCTTCTTTAACACGAAGATTCAGATCATTAACCGCGACTACGGTTTTAAATT
The DNA here is from genome assembly GCA_965602865.1 of uncultured Thermoplasmata archaeon. GTDB lineage: Archaea > Thermoplasmatota > Penumbrarchaeia > JAEHCK01 > JAEHCK01 > CBFDAW01. The sequence continues at coordinate 2,115 of CBFDAW010000165.1, read as the reverse complement.
TCTTTGTTAGATGTTGTGTTTCTATGGCATAACCCATATCTCTTCGCTCTCCTTAGTATTAATTTTAGATTTTAAGGAATACAGTGCGTAATATTTTATCCTTATTTAAATATTTTACCTTTCAATAATTTCGGTTTTGCACAAATGTTTTAGTTCATGTAACACATACCCCAGTTTAACCTCGATTAATCTATCGGTTTAAATAACAATTCATTCTGGGGCATAATAAATGAATCATCAATTCAACTTTGACTGCAGCGAAGAGATGAAAGAATACTTTAACGAGCTTAAAACCAAAGCGGATCATTGTTATGATTTAGCTAAAAGTGCGCGAAGTAAAGGTCTTGACCCCGAACTGGTGCCCGAGATTATAATGACCGAGGACCTGGCTGCGCGCGTTGAGGGTTTAGTGGGACCGCCCGGTATCGCAAACCGTATTCGCGAACTCTCAAAAACCATCCCGAACCGCGAGATACTGTCGTTAACGGTTGCACGAGAAATCATAAAAGAAATGAGGAGCAAAAGTAAAGAAGAAGCCGCGGATCAGGCAGTTCGAACCGGCTTGGCTATTCTAACAGAAGCCGTTCTTGTAGCACCTATCGAGGGTATCGCAAAAGTTGATATCGAAAAAAACCCGGACGGGACCGAGTTTATTTCAATTTACTTCGCCGGACCGATCAGGTCCGCCGGTGGCACGGGGCAGGCGATGAGTGTTTTGATTGCTGATGTGGTCAGACGCGAACTGGGCTTGGATAGATATAAGCCCACGGTGGGCGAGATCGAGCGCATGAAAGAAGAGATTCCATTGTACAAACGCTCTCAACACTTACAATACGAGCCTTCTGCTTATGAGATCGATACCATAGTCCGCTCTTGCCCGGTGTGTGTGGATGGTGAAGGAACAGAAGACGAAGAGGTCTCCGGGTACCGGAATTTACCACGTATTAAAACCGCCAGGGTTCGCGGCGGCGCATGCTTGGTAATCGCTGAAGGATTATGTTTAAAAGCATCGAAGATTCAGAAAAACGTGAAGTTATTGGACATCGAGGGTTGGGAATTCATTGATAAAATAGCTCAAAAAGGGATCCCGCAAAATTCAGGTATAAAAAAAACCAACCACTCATCGGCAGAAGAACTCAATACGGATTTAGCACCGGAGCCGGTTTGTGAACCTACGATCAAGCCGAACGAGAAATACATGCGTGATTCCTTAGCCGGTCGTCCGATCTTTGCCGCACCGTCACAAAAAGGCGGGTTCAGATTACGGTACGGTCGTGCGCGAACCACGGGTCTTGCAGCCATTGCGTTAAACCCGGTTACCATGTATTTATTAGGCGAATTTCTGGCAGTTGGTACGCAAATGAAGATTGAGCGGCCGGGAAAAGCGGGGGTGGCTACATCATGTGACCAGCTTGAGGGGCCCATCGTACTATTAAAGAATAAGAACATGGTCCAGGCAAACACATTGGATCAAGTTGAACAAATCAAAGATGAAATCGAATCATTTATCGACCTGGGTGAAATATTAATCCCCTTCGGCGAGTTTGTGGAGAATAATCATTTATTGGTACCCGGTGCGTATGATATCCAATGGTGGCATCGTGAGCTGGAAAAGGCTGTAGAAGACGAAACACTTGATTCCGATAAACTTCAAAATTATAAGAAATTCCTAACTGACATACCCGGTGTACATGAAGCCTTTGAAATGGCAAGTGAGCTTAAGATCCCGATCCATCCCAGTTACAATCTATTCTGGCATGACATTACTTTTAATCAATATATAGAACTTAGAGATTATATTAGTGCCCATGGTGTATTTAATGATAATAGATTAGAAATGAAGCACAACAATGAGATAAAAGAAATTTTAATGGAACTCGGTGCATTACATACCTATGACTCGACGCAAAATAAAATTATAATTTCACATTATGCCTTTCCACTTCTACACTGCTGTGGTTTAGATGAAGACCTGAAAAAGGTAGCTGACGTGACGGGTAATGAGAATGGTTTTGAAAACCGTGGAGAAAATAACAATGGAGTTCTTGAAATTATCAGTAAAATCACAGGTATTACTATTCCCCGTCGTGCACCCACACGTATTGGGGCAAGTAT
>CBFDAW010000164.1:0-6660 GCA_965602865.1 uncultured Thermoplasmata archaeon | reverse complement strand
GACTGAGGTTCAGTGGACACCACCTCAATGAAATATATTATTCGGAGATACTGTATTAATTTTCAAGGTTTAATACTCTATTTAATTAAAACATAATTTTTTTTTTATAGTTCCAGATTAGGCACTAAACATTAATATTACCTTGTATATATTCAAACTTCGATTATAATCAATTACTATTAGGCAATAAAGAGGTATATTCATGAAGTTTAGGGGTGCCAGTTCAAGAATAATCATATCCTTGATATTAACCGGTGCAGTAACCGGCATGATTTTTACCAATATTGTGGATATAACATATAATGACCCAACGACCTCTTCTATTAGTGAAAATCCTGAAAATTTAGGCGAAGAGAAATTATGGGAACCAGAGAATCAAATGTTGCTTAAAAACCTTGGAACTCGAAATAATATACGACTCTGGACTAATGATAAAATGATGGCGGGAATAGACAGCAGTAATTTAACACTCAACCAACAATACCCTTCAATAACCTCGGACAACAATAGATCCTTATATTGCGTATGGCAGGATTTCCGCACCGGTGATTGGGATATCTATTTTAGTAAAAGTACAAATTTTGGTATTGACTGGGGTACAAATCGACTAGTGACCAACCCCGCCACTTCTACGGGTCATCAGAAGTACCCCGTAATAACCATAAATTCTAAACCCATGCCAGTACTTTATACAGTTTGGCAAGATATGCGGAATAATTATGGAGACATATATTTTTCATACTCGATAGATGATGGCATAACCTGGGCATCTGAGACCCAGATCAATAATGAAAGTAGTTTGAATACATACCAATGGTACCCTGCAATCGCCAGTGACCCAAGTGGAAATATTTATGTAGTTTGGTCAGAGTTTTCAACAGAGGACCACAATGATGATTTAACTTATTATTCAGATATTTTACTGAGTAAATCTACAAATATGGGTATAACCTGGTCATCCCCAAAGCGCGTGAATGATCCATTAAACATTGCCGGGTACACTAACCAATCGAAACCAACCGTTGCACTTGACAGTAAAGGAAAAGTATTTGTCGCTTGGGAAGACGATAGAAATGGGGAGAGCCAGATCTTTTTTAGTAGATCCCCAGACGCGGGAGTGTCATTTTCTAAAGATATCCAGATTAGTTCCTGGCAATTCGAAACCGCCGCAAAGAACCCAGAAATCATAGCCGATGAAAATGATAATATATTCGTAGTCTGGGAGGAGGATCACTATAGCAAATTCGATGTATACTTCACCAAATCATTAAATCAGGGTGTTATTTTTTCTACACCTGTTCGTGTTAATAACGAACCAAACAAATGCTCGCCAGAGGCTAATCCTGAGGTAGAGGTGGATGAAAAAGGGAATATTTTTATATCCTGGGCAGATCAACGTTTAAAAAATCATATCTATATGGCATATTCATTGGATAACGGTGAGAGCTTTGCGATAAACGAGCAAGTTGATGATGCGGATAATTCATCAGCCACATCGATTAGTACCGTAACGGTTGAAGAGCTCGAGCGCAGTCAGCAAATCTTAATACGATTATTCAATAAAATCTATATTTTTTGGACAGATTACCGTAATGATCCAAATCCTGATAATCAGATACCAGAGAATGGAGATATATATTTCGATTGGAATTCTACGCCGACAAACCGTTACCCGGATAGAATCAATTTTAATTCGACAAAAATAATAAGGGGCTGGAATTATATTAACTTAAGCTGGCAAGTATCCAAAGATATTGATTTTTCTAAATATTTGATTTATAAAAGCACAGGTGAAGGTTTCGAGCCTGAACAAATTTATTTAAATGGTACAATTGAAAATAGATATCAGAACTTTCTAAATATATCGGGACTTTCACCGTCCACTACATATTATTTCCTGTTGGTGGTTGAAGATATGGGAGGTTTGACAAATATTTCAGAACAATTTCCAGTTTCTACTGAAGCAAATATACCACCAAAAATCGGTATTATAGAACCCGATGGTAACCTTGATTTGGTGGATGAGGCTTTCGAGATTGTCTGGTGGGACTCCGATCCCGATGATAATGCAACCATAAAAATATTTTACGATAGTAATCAAAATCCAAATGACGGAATGAAACACATCGCCAATATATCATATGGTGAGGATAGCAGTTTAGATTCATACCTCTGGGATACAAGAAACGTTTTAAATGGTACCTATTATGTACTGGCGATTATCTCGGATTCAATGAACGGTGAACAGTATCCTGTTTATAGCCCAGGGAAGGTCACAATCTTTCATGGGAACTTAGATCCATTAATAATTTTATTTAAAAGTCCAATAAACATCACAGGTGTTGAGCTAACAGAATCTGTGATTGTAAAGTTTAACAAAGAGATAGATTACACCACCGTACACTCAGATAGTTTCTATGTATTGGACTCAAAGGGCTCGAAAGTAAATGGGATAATATCCTATAACTCATCATCATTCAAGCTATTTTATAGCCCAAGTTTACGCTGGAATGGGTCAGAAAAATATTACGTTCATTTAACTACATCCATAAAGGATGTGAGTGGAGTGTTTTGCCTTGACCGAAAACACTCATGGTGGTTCGAAACTGAAGAATATATTATCCCTATGGGCACGATCTTTGGTGAAGTAATAAGTAATTATTATAAGGAACCAATCAAAGGTACTTCAGTAACATTAACAAATTGCGCAAATAAAAGTAAAACTTTTCAAACAACTACGGACATTTCTGGACGATTCATATTTACTGTTACATATGGCCTGTATGAATTGGAAATTTTAGCGGAATCTTATCAGGATTCGACAATTAATGACCTCTTTATTAATCAATCAAGCGTTGAGGTATATATTGAACTGATTCGACCAGTTATTATTAATTTTACAATAAGTAAATATAAGCCTTCTGTTGGAGATGCAGTAGAAGTAACCGCAGGCGCCATTCATCCAGATAATGAAAAGCTGCAATATATCTGGGATTTTGGTGATGGCACGATTGTGATTGGTCAGAATCGTACACATAAATATAAAAAGGTTGGAAGATACGAAATTACGGTAACGGTGGAGGATGATAATAATGGATATGTATCTCAAAGTGAAACCGTTAGTGTATCCGAGGCAAAAGACGAATTGGATATTTTTTCATTCGTGGGAATTGCATTGGTGATTGTGATAGTAGGTTTAATAATTATTGTATTAACCATGCACCATGTGAAAAAGCGTCGGTTAGAAGATGCTAGAAGGCAATGGGAGGCTAAGCATAAAGCTGAAGGCGATGGAGAGGTGGAAGAAATTGGAGAAGAAGAGGTTGAACATAGCGATCGTACTGAGGATATTGAAGCGGGGCACGATCAGAAAATAACAAAAGAAGAACCACCCAAAGAACTAAAATCACGTAAATCATCAGTTGCCAAATCAAAGCAAAAGGTAGAAAAAGGTAAACATAAAAGACTCAAAAAGGGTAAGGATAAGGGCAAGCATGTAAAAGAATTTGAGAAAACAATAGCTAAACCAACTAATTCTAATAAATCGGCAAAACCGAAACCGAAGAAAGAGAAGAGGACTAAGTAACTCTAAGCTTGTAACACTTAATTCCCAACTCACTGTTATTTTAGAGTATTTAAAGTTTATAGGAAAGTGTTTAATATTTTATTTCATTTATATAATATAATAAAAAATATATTTCTCATAACATAAGGGGGATCTCCTTGGAAAAAATAACCAATAAATTGGGTATATTAGCGGCGGGTAAAAAGATAAAAGTTTTGGTAATTACAATTTTATTATTGACCTCTGGGTTAGCGGTTATTGGCCTGGTACCGAACTTTTTTGGTGCGGTATCAACTGAAGAAGCAGTTACTCAAAATGACTTGGATGATGACTCCTCAAGATGTAGTCGTAGTACAAGAGGGATCAATTATGACATGAACACATCACGCACTGGTCGACATCAAGATGTGACAGTTTTTGGTAGAAGAGCACAATTTCCCGCAGAGATTATGTCTCCTTTCAACTGTTCGGTTCTTGGTGATGTAAACAACGACGGCTATGACGACCTGCTCATTGGTGCACCTGGGGATAACATATCATTAACTGAAGAAGACTGCGGGGTTATTTATGTTATATTTGGCAAGGCTACATTACCCAGCACCTATGATCTTGCGAATCAGACAGAGTTAATAATCCAAGGTATGGATGCTTTTGATTATGAAGGCACGGCTCTTACAATTGGTGACATTAACGGTGATGGTATCGGCGATATAATCTCAGGCGCCCCAGGTGCCGACAATATCGCAAACAATCGACCTAGTGCTGGTGAAGTGCATATATTCTACGGTGGCTCATATCTTAACTACATAGGTTACTGGAACTTGACAGTATTGACTGCAAATGTAACAATAATCGGTTCAAATCAAGGAGATTTTTTAGGGACCTCTTTGGCAATAGGAGACCTAAAAGTCGATGTATATGACGACCTAATCATTGGCGCACCTGGCGGTGATGGTGCAGGTGACACTAATCTTAATTGTGGTGAGGTAGTGGTTGTTTATGGTTCTAATTCTTTAAATCAGAATGAAGACCTATTATCACCCGCAGCTCTGATTTGTACTATTTATGGTAAAGATCAAAATGATAATCTTGGCACTGCTATCATAGGTGGGGGTGACTTTAATGGTGACGATTTTGAAGACATTGCAATGACTGCTCCCGGGGGTAAGGGATATACAGATTTGGGAATTGACAATGGTGAGGCATATATAATTCACTGGAATGCCTCTTTCCCATCATCCTGGGATTTAAGCATTAAATCTGCAAATATTACACTCTACGGGGTAAATAACGATGATAAGTTAGGAATTTATTCTGTAGCATTCGGTGATGTAGATGGTGATGGTATAACAGATTTATTAACAGGCGCACCTGGTGTCAATGGTCAGTCAGGGACGACTCCAGATACCGGTGCTACTTACATAATTTACGGTTTCCAATCGTATCCCAGCCAATATTCATGGGATCTTGCATCAAATCCCGCAGATGTTACTATATATTTTGCACAAACCTACGACGAATCGGGTTCATGGGTTGATTCAATTGACTGGAACAATGACGGTATTGATGATATTATAATTACTGCGCCGTATGGAGACGGTCCCGGTAATAGCTATCCTGATGTTGGTGAAGTAGTAATTATAAATGGCACTCCGGGGCTGCCTGAAATAATAGACCTTCAATCCTATATACCCTCATATTATTTCTTCGGCGGCGATATCGCAGATTACCTAGGCCGCGACATAACATTTGGTGACATGAATGGCGATTTAATAGAAGATTTGGTAATATTATCAGATTTTGCCGGTGGGTTAAATAACAAAAAGTATGGCGCCGGTGAGGTTTATGTGATCTTCGGTGAGTTGTCTAAAGTTCCGGAAATACAATCATTAAAAATCAAAAACGCCGAAGTACCATTGGGTGCTACATGTTACACAAAACTCAAACCATATGAATTTGAAGTTAATATCACGGCTGCATTAGGAGTTAATAATCTCAAGAATGTGATCTTAACATTGGACCCTATGGACTTAAATTTGAAATATGAATGGACCCGAGGATCACCGAATACTTTCCAGGTGATCAATGATTCGAACGGTTATACCGAGCTTAGTGGCCAATCAACGCCGATTGACAGTTTTAATATGACCATATTATTCATCATCGATTTCAACTGGAACTATTCCTACGGCGGTTTGAATGTTGTATGGGTGGAGCTATGGAATATGCAAAATTATTATAAATTCCGTCCTTTTAATAATGTGTTCAGAATTGAAAACCGGTTGAATTTTACTGGTGCACTTGTGGTGAAAGGTAATAATGATCGGATATTAAACAACAATGATTGGATCAAGGGTAGCGAAACGCTCTCATGGAGCAATTTAACGGTAGTTTACCAGGATACGACCACGGTCTACCCGAATGCAAGTGAATATGAAGTTAAACTCTGGAATACCTCGGATTCATGGGTTGATTTAGGTCTGCCTGGGGAAATTATTAATATTACCACGGTTGCGGGAACGACCTCACTTACCTTGGACAGTTATACGATTAACATAACAAATATACCACAAGCAAATGATGTCTCGAACATTACTTTTCAACTACGACTTGATGCTGAAAATATCAGTTTTTCTGAACCGTTTCCAGATCCAGATATCTGGCAAACCGAGTCCATGGTTCAATTTGGGATTACTGCAACAGATTCGGGTGGGACCCTGGTGGACGGAAGTACGATCGAGTATAAAATATTAAATGGTACCGCTTGGTCGAACTGGACATCTGCAGAGATTGCCACCAATTCCGATAACATTGAAATTACTAAAAACATCCATTTTGATGACGCTACCCAGTATAAGATTCAATGGCGTGGAAATGATACTATAGGAAACGGCTATGAATATTCGGCGGAACATTCATTTAAAGTGGATACTGAAAATGTTACTTTTTTCAATACGAGCCCCATAGAAGGGGATACCTTTACTTCAACTTTGATAGAATTCGGTGTTGACATTAGTGATAACACCAGTGGTGTGAATAAAAGTACTATTGAATACTCCTTTTTTACAAATGGCACATGGTCTGACTGGATTAAT
>CBFDAW010000163.1:0-6668 GCA_965602865.1 uncultured Thermoplasmata archaeon | reverse complement strand
TCTTGATATTGAAACATCTCCGTATCTACAACAATTGGAATAGTAACTATTGGATTCTTAAAACCGTTTGCCTTTAAGATATCTTTTACACTGTCCGAAATCGCAATTAGACCATCACATTTCGAAAGAAAATATCTTCTTAACCACATCGAATATCTAACATAAGGTAAGGTAACAGAATTTCCTATTTGAGAGTTCATACATGCTTTTAATATATTTCTCGAACATCTTAAGCATACCTTTCCATTCCGATAATGTTTCCTAAAGAAACATGTAGCCCAGTGATCATTAACAGTGGATACTATTGGAATTTTATTTTGTTTTGCACCCAAGACCGAGCCAATTACCATATTCATACTCATTGAGTGTAATATATCAAAATCAATGTGTCTATTGAGAAATCGTTTAATCATTCGAAATGATTTTGTATAAAAGATCTCATGGTCCCGTAGAAATAATGGGAAAATACTTGAAGATGGTGGGATGATCCTATGAATATTGATGCCATTCATTTCTTTTGCATCTCTCTTCTTCTTTTCTGTTTTTCGCCCGGCGTCTTTAGATGTTATCACATGAACTTCGTTGTTTTGAGCTAGATTTTTAGCTAATAAGAATGCACTGTACTCACCGCCACCAAATACATTTGGAGGAAACCGTTCAGCAGTAATTAATATTTTAAATTGGGCCATCTCCCAGTACAACTTCAAGGACAGTAATAAGTTTAATGGTTATTCCCAAAAAAATGAATATTATGTATACTATTCACCTTCAATGAGGATCCTTGGTGTATCTGAAAAATTTTATCCCGATCTCAAAGGTGGAGGTGAATTAAGTGCTTACCTTCTGCTGAAGGAACTTGCGAAGAAGCATGAAATACATGTGGTCACCTCAGGTAACCGTGAAGAAGTACTGGACAGGATACAGGTTCATGGTGAATTCGAGATACCGTTTATCAAAGGTCCAATAATAGAACGCGTATCTGGTAACTCAATTCTCTGGCTCAGAATTCTTGACCGATTAAGAAAATATTCAAATTTTGATTTGATTCATGCTTTTAATATGAGCTCAATACCTAGTTGCATAATACTGGGTAAAAAATTAAAGATACCCGTTACAGCTACAATCAATGACCATTGGGCAACTTGTTTTTATAGGGATCACTGGCGCGATGGTCAAGAGTGTATTAATTGTAATCTATTGAAACTGATAACTTGCATACAAAGTAGGAGGAAGGATAAACGCCCATCCAGACCAGACATACCCTTTATTCGGTTCAATCTCATAATTCGAAAATTAGCTGTTCAAAGGGTAAATAGAATTGTTGCTGTAAGTAATAGAGTTAAAGAAATATTGGTATTGAATGGAATATCCGATGAAAAAATCGATGTGATAGCGAATACTATAGCTAACAAACCTAAGTACACAGAGATCGGTAACTCTGTGGTCTACCTAGGCCGTCTCGAAGAGGGTAAGGGGCTTGATATTTTAATCACAGCAATGTCAAAAATAGAAAAAGAATTGATAATTGTTGGCGATGGCTCAATACGTCCAAGACTTGAGAAACTAGCAATTAATAATGGAAATATAAAATTTGTTGGGTGGATTTCACCAAAGAATATTTCGAGGTATTATGCTGATGCCCGAATGATCGTTTGTCCATTTGAAAGAGAAGAACCTCTATCACGAATTTTTTTGGAATCTTTAGCGGCTGGTCGACCAGTTATTACTACGAACATTGGGGGTGCACCCGATATTATCGACAATCAGGTTGGTATTTTAGTACCCCCTAATAATGAAAAAGCTTTAACGAAAGCCATTCAATCGTTATTTCTAAACCGAAAAAAAGCAGTTGAACTTGGTTTAAATGGTGTCAAGCGAATCAAAGATGGGTATACACCAAAAATTATTGCAGGGAAATATGAAATAGTCTATAAAAAATTGTTAGATGATTCCTTGATCACTTAAGTAAAAAAGAAATCTGTTTATTAATACTATTAATACAATCAAATACAGGGAGCTGGAAAAGATTGGTTGAATTAGTAAACAAGATTGCAAAAGGTTCGTTAATAATATTTATTAGTAAGCTTGTAGATGCCATAGTAGCGGTAGTCTTTAGTGTCCTCCTGGCACGAATGCTTGGTGTGAATACTTACGGATTTATTGCGTCAACCATTGGTGTAGCAACAGTTTTAGGTCTATTTGCGAAACTTGGTATTACTGAGGCTACCGCAAAATATGTTTCCGAGCATCTAGCAAAAAGAGAAAAACAAAAACTGAAAAATATAATTCAATCGGCTGTATTAATTGAGACCTTATTAGGATTATTAACGGCATTTTTTTGTTTTATATTCGCAGAACCACTTGCGGTCATTATATTTAATAAACCGACGCTAGTTACTCCATTTAGAATAATCTCTGGAATGATATTCTTTATTGCGATATCAAATATTTTTACGGGTATTTTTCTAGGATATTACAGAATGGAATTATTTGTAACTGCAAGTATTATTGGACAAATTGTTAGATTGATAACCTCCATAACTTTAGTTTGGTTTGGTTATGGTTTGGTCGGGGCTATATTAGGTTTTGTTGTTGGTTCTGCGGTCAACTCAATAATTGGTCTTATGTTGTTCATAATTATAATCTACCCCTCGATACCTAAACGAACATCTAAGCCATTACCAATCAGAGCTGGGCTTTCAAAATTAATACATTTTGGATTACCACTTGTGGTTTTGGGTGGGATGATGATTATCTATCAATGGACAGACACTCTCTGTTTAACAGTATTTACAGAGGTCAAATACATTAGTTGGTATAATATCGCCTTTGGAATGGTTGCAATGACCATGGTATTTTCTCAAACATTAAATACGACCTTTTTTCCAATAGTCTCCGAACTAAATGCCAAAAAGAAACACCAAACGTTATTAAAGGCTTACCATTTACTTATAAAAATCCTGGCACATATCACAAATATACTAATAATTGGTATGATAGCACTTTCGCCCCAAATTATAATATTGCTATATGGCGCGGAATATCTGCCAGCAGCATATCCATTTCTAATTCTAGCAGTCTGGGGTTTAATTCGGCCTTTTGGCATATTATCAGGGGCAATTCCCATTGGCATGGGGAAGACAAAAATTAACGCAAAAGTTGCAGTTTTAACTGCAGGGTCAAATTTAATTTTAAACCTGATTTTAATTCCATTTTATGGAATGATAGGTGCCGCAATTGCTACTACCACATCATATATACTCGGTACAGTAGTATTATTAAATATTACCTCAAAATTGTTGAACTCCTCGATTTCCTGGGGGCCAATAATAAAATCATTTATTGCAGCGGCTATATCAAGTGTATTTATTTTTGGAATTACTTCAGGAATTTTAGGATTATTAGTTAGTATAATAATATCGTTTTCGATAGGCCTGTTAATATATTTATTAATTTTATTCTTATTAAAAACATTTACTAAAGAAGATTTAAACATTTTAAAAGGTTTAGATGTTCCCATGAAGAAATATTTAATTCGAATTATAGTAAGATTATCTAGATAGAATAGTTTAAAATGAATTTGATACCATGGTTAAAGTTAAGGATGAAGATATCGAATTTGACAAGTATGATAAACTTGGTGCCTACCATTGGTCATCGATATCTAATGATATTACAAAACACAACCTCCATGCATATCAACAGTATAATCTAATAGCGGATTTTGCAGTAGATCTAATCACGGATCCAGAGCATGAGATTTTAGATGTTGGTTCAGGAGATGGTGCGTTATCGCATCTTTTAGCTAAAAAGGGTAGCAAAGTATATGGTATCGATTCATCCAAAACCGCAATTGCCCTTGCTAAATCAAAAACTAGTAAAATGAATTATTTAAGATCACCTAGATTTTTCGTTGATTCAGTTTATGCGTATTCTCCAAAAATGAAATTTGATATTATAATAATGTGTGATGTAATAGAGCATTTAAGTGAACCTAATTCCGCTATAGATCATCTAAAAAAAATTGTAAAACCTGATGGGAAATTCATTATCTCAACACCCAAATCAGTTGGCGGTGGCAAAAAAATTGATAGGTATCATTTCAAAGAATACACTCAAAAGGAATTAGAAGAATTTCTTAGGAGGCATTTTAAAAATGTATTGGTATTTGGTGCGATATCATCATGGTTAATAGATTTTTACAAAACATGCGGACAAAATAAGGTATTGGTCTATTTAAAACGATTCTTAAATTATTTATCGATCAAAGGATTTAATTTTCGTAGGTCGTATAAATCCGAGAAGAGAAATACAAATCTTATTGCGGTTTGTAGTATTGGAAAATAAAATTCCATTTTTGGTCACTGGTGTGAACCATAAAATAAAATAATACGAAAATTATGTTCACAGGGGTAGATTAAGTTGAAAATACTCTATGTTGCGCAGTCATTTCACCCAAAAGTGGGCGGGGTCGAGAATTATATTGACTCAATTGCTAAAACTATGGTACAAAAGGGTCATGAGGTCTTTGTTCTTGCGCCGTTATATCCCAAATGCAAAAAATATGAGGAATATAATAACTACAAAATCATTAGAGCAGATTTTCGAGATGATCTCAAGAAAGGTATTTTATATCATTTACGAGTTTTAAATTTCTTACCGGGATTTTATAAAATACTTCAAGAAGTAAAACCCGATATAGTTCATTTTCAATATACTAATCCGTTTGGAGTTTTATTTATTATTAATAAATTGAAAAAGATAAAATCTTTTGCTTCTGCTCATGGTAATGATATATTATTTTTTGGCAACGATTGGTTTGCTCGCCATTTGTTAAAAAGTGTTACGAACAACATGAATGGTATTTTTACGGTTAGTGATAACAGTAAAAAATTATTAGTAGGAATTGGAGGAAATCCAAAAAACATCCATGTTGTTTATAATGGAACAGATTTTTATAAATTCCAACCCTCAACTAAACAAGTAAGGAAACACAATAAGAAGATGTGGCGAATATTAACGGTATGTAGGTTAGTGGAAAGAAAAGGGGTTGATATACTTATTAAAGCATTTAGAATAGTATTAAAAAAAATATCTGCGGAGCTTTACATTGTTGGTGATGGCCCAATGAAACCCGAACTCATAGATATTGTAAATAAATTGGGTATTGAGAATAATGTGTATTTTATGGGAAAAGTCTCCAAAGAACAATTAATTGAACAATATAATCTATGTGATGTATTTGTCTTGGTATCCAGAGTAATTGATGAGGCTAATGAAATCGAAGGATTTGGTATTTCTATTGTTGAAGCAATGGCATTCGGTAAACCTGTAATCGGAAGTACAACCGGTGGAATCCCGAGTGCAATAAAGGGTGAGTGGGGTTATTTAGTTGATCCTTTGGATTATAATGAACTAGCAAATAAATTAATTTTCTTACGCAATCATCCTGAGATTGCAGAAGAAATGGGAAAAAAAGGCAGAATTGCTGTTGAAAGAATCTATAATTGGGATGTTATATCCGATAAAATTTCAAAAATATATATAGAGAATTAATAGTGCAATGTAGAAATTTTTGAATCGATGATTTATTTAATTTTAACAGAAAAACATTTATCCAAAGATAATATTTCACCTAATCTCAAATTATAAAAACATAAACCTCTAGTTAGGTGGACGGTAGGTTTGGGTATATGGTAGAAAATATAATAGAAGGCGTGAAACCCACGCGTATGGAGCTGCTGGCGATCCGTAAGAAGAAGAAGTTGGCGGAAAAAGGTCACAAGCTGTTGGGTGAGAAACGCGATGCGCTGGTGATGCAGTTCTTCGAGATCATCCGCACACGCGACGCATTACGAGCCGAGGTTAATCTAAAAATGGGTGATGCATTCGATACCTTAATAGACGCCGAGATGATCCTGGGACGCGATGCGGTGGCGGATGTAACTTATTCGATACCGGAAATACAAAATATCCCCACCGATGTCGTGAATATTATGGGCGTCCAGGTCCCGCAGATCCAAACCGAGAGCCTCCGTGCGCCTAAAGAACCGGTTTATGGATATTTACACACCAGCGCGCGGTTAGATGAAGCAACGGACCGGTTCTCGGAAGTGTTATTGAAAATCTTGAAACTGGCAGAGGTTGAGGGCTCCATTGAACGCCTGGCAAACGAGATCGAAAAAACCAAACGCCGTGTGAACGCCCTGGAACATATTTTCATACCTCGATTAAAAGCTACACAAAAATATATCGAGATGCAGCTCCAGGAACGCGAACGAGAGGATTTTTTCAGAAGAAAAAGAATCAAGACCATAATGGAACGTCAAAAGTAATAATTAATGGCTCCTTTCGAGAATTTGTGCAGCTTTGGTGTATTAATAAAATTGATTTAAAGTATTCTGGGCTTCGTTTGGCAAAATAAATGCTAATTAAGGTATGAGGTTAGAGTACGCGAACTCCCTTCGGTCGCTCGCTTGAGGTGAGAGGGGGAGAATCGCTATGAGGTGTTATTAATTTAAATTCGGGAGCGGGAGCTGATTTATTTTTACTGATATAGGAGCGGGTGCCGATTTATATTTGTTTAATCAGGCTCGGGGTTAACAGCTATAATCAGGCACGAACCTAAACCAACGAAATATAATCAGAGCCTGATAAGCGAAAATTAA
>CBFDAW010000162.1:0-6686 GCA_965602865.1 uncultured Thermoplasmata archaeon | reverse complement strand
ATAATCTTCTGGCAATTGCCCATAACATTAGAAAAATCATACTCCACCGAGCGGATGCTCTCAAGAAATATCTTGGAAATGCCCAAAATATTGCATAATGAAGCCGAATAAGGCGTATATTGGCAGCAATCGATGGATACGGCCCGAAAAAATACTAAATGAATCCTAAAAATGGCAATGAATTTCTGTCAATCATGAGTCGATTATGAAAAAAATGAAGACAATTCTTCGTTTTCGGGGTATATTTTGGTATTAATGGTCAGCCTTAATTGTACCTTTTCGTCTTTTAAAAATCATTTCTTCTCCCACCTTTTCGGCTGTATTCTACCGATCTTGAACTAGAACCCTTTGATCTCTGTTTTGCGGACTCTGATTTGGTTTTTGAAGTAGAGGATTTTTTAGCAGGTTTATCCCGAGTTCGCAATCGCTCTTTTGAATCTTGTTCCGACACCTCCATTGCCATTCTTTGTTTCTTTTGATATCGTAAAGAAAAGATCAATAATAATACGAGAAAGATAATAACTATAACACTGATAATGATTATTACATCATTCGTGGATTTCTTAGTAGTCGGCTCCTCGTTTACAAATACATTTAGTGTTCGATAAGGAGTACTATTATCCTTTGGGATAATACTACCACCTAATTCCGCTTTAAGTATATATCCCATCTCCCTGACTTCCTTTGGCATCCAATAAAAACTTATTTCGCGGGTTTCGTTTGGGTTCAAATTAGAAATTTGAACCGAGCCCAAATCGGTTATTAATACACCATTTATTTCTACTAGTTTAACGTAAAAATTTGTTGCTAGTAAATGATAGTTGTTTTTTATATTGAATGTTACCTTCACCTTTTCGTTAATGGTCGGCACTTGTGGGTCTAGGCTTAACCCAGAAATGCTGAGGTCTGAAACTCGAAGCGTTAGTGTAATACTTTTGGTCACGGTGTCTATATTCCCGCTCGAACTCTCTCCATAAATCGTGAAGGTTTCAGTTCCCGGTTTACCCTTATTCGGAGGTGTAATTGATAATATAATATATGCCAGTTGGTTTGCGGCTAACACTAAACTAATATTATAATAACTCTTACCCTCAGAAATCTCAGGCAAATATTCTATTGGCTCAAAGATATCGATTTCAAACGGCGTGGTAAAATCTACAGGCTCCGTCGTATTTGTATCCTCCGTGTTTTTTACACTATAAAATGAGATATCCCACTCGGCGGGAATAGATACTACAGGGATCGAAATGGTCATGGTATCTTTACCATTACCCTTATTGTGTACTATAAATTCATAATAAGTAACTTTTGCCAGGTCAACAATAGGTGAACTACCTATTGGTATATTGATTTCTATGTTAGAAATCAATTGAACTTGCGTGATGATCACAAGATTATTAATCGGATTTGCCCCGCCCTTTTCTTTACTATAAATTCCATATACGATTTTATGAGCATCAGCAGTTGCATGTAAGGGGATTTTCACCTGTAATAGAAATTCTATGAAATCATTGACCTCTAGGTAAAAAGAATCTTGCGCCGGATCAAATAACTCCTCACCCTTAAAAAAATATATTGCCCAATCATTAAAATTCTCATGAAGAGCAAGTGAGATCGTATCCTCTATATTTCCAACATTAAACAGTTTTAGAGTATAATTAATTGTTGAGTTTGGAAAGGAGAGTTCCGACTCTTGTTTTAAAGAATAGGTAATATTATAGATCTTTGGAATCATAACAATTAGGTCCTGTGACCTGAATTCCTGGGTGGTGGACTCGGGTTTTGCGATTATTATTAATGTAATTTTATCACCGGGATTACCAGAGCTTGGAGCAATAACCGTTAATATCACATTTTTAATTTCTGATGCAGCCAATGTTAACGAATCATTATCCAATTTTGCATACCATTTCGTGTTATGTGGCATATCAATCGATAAACTAACTACATTAGAACTATCCTGATAATTTTTTATTTCTAGTTCAAAAGTAGTGTTCATACTTGCTTTAATACTGTGAACATTGTTTGGATCTTTTAATATTATATGAAGTACCTTTTTTGCTTCTATAGATATTTCAGCAGTTATTTTATTGCTATTAGTTTTAGAAGTGCATGTTACCTTAAGGGTGATTTTTCCACTTGTTGGCGCACTAACATACACTTGTACCAAATCATAGTTATGGCCCCCCACAGAAACTGACTTGAGTTCGGTCTCACCATTATCAAAAAACGCCGACCAGTTTGTCGGAACATCATGGATTGCCAGTTCATATTTGTCGTCATAATCGCCAGTATTGTTTAGCCATAACTCAACCACACCATCCCCATTTGGTTCTATTGTTGTTTTGGATGTGGTAAATTCTAAGGTAAACTCATATGATGCACGAGCACGAGTTCGTACCGTTAGTTGCTGAGCGTTCACAATAATAGAACATGATAATACTAGTAAACAAATGATAATTATTGTAGTTAGAACATGTAACTTTTTAAAAGTAGGTCTCCACCCAGACAACATACGATCACCTATTATTGAATTAATATTGAATTTTTTTCCAAATTTTAAATTAATTAAAGAGTATTTATTAATAGATATGCAATAACGTACAGAAGTACTTTTAAATATATTTTTCGTCAATTTAATACCCTCAATGATGGCTGAGTAGGTCTATCAGTAAAAAAGTCAAACATTTTCGTAAGCTTTATATCGAACCATATATTAGAGTCAATTAATGACAATGGACAATGGGCCTCTTGAGTACCTCAAATTATTCCGACTACAAACCGGTGCCACTACCGCACTTGCACCGGTGATCGGGTATCTTGTTTTAGCTGCACTAACTAATTATGAAATAATTTTGATAGAAATTTTTTTAATATTCATCATAGGTATTTTAATGCATGTTTTTGTGTTTGTTTTGAATGAATATATTGATGTGGATGTGGACCGTTTATCACCCGATCTAGCCGAAAAACCGCTGGTAAAAGGTAGTATATCACTCGGTTTTGCACTGGCAGTGACTTTTGGAGCTATGATAATATCCTATATTTTTACATTCCTTTTCTTTTTCAATCTCTGGACCATTATAATGCTAACCTTAGCATTCGAATTCGGTGCCCTCTACGATATTCATGGTAAACGTTTCTCCGGGTCCGACTTTACTCTTGCACTTTGGATATTTTTCTTCTGTTTATTCGGAGCAAGCATCGTATCTTACCAATATACGGGGTTATTATATTTAGTAGCGGGGTTGGGTTTTTTTCAAATATTGTTCAACAATGCTATTGAGGGTGGGATAAAGGATGCGGACCATGACGCACATGCAGGTGCACGAACAATGGCGTACATGCTCGGTGTTAGAGTGCGCAACGGAAAATTAATCATTCCCAATGCTTTTAAATTTTCGAGTTACGCAATAAAATTAGGGCATTTAACACTCGTAATCCTTTTAATTTATTTATCCATTATAAGGATATCCACTATGCTAGATTATCTTCTTTTGGCGTTAATCATATTACTGATTCTAATAATTTTCTCAACACTTCATTGGTTCTTGCACGAGATTGAGTTTAACCGTGAAAAATTGAAACGTATATTTAGCATCCATGAGATCGCGACATTCTATCTCGTACCGTTGCTATTGTTACAGCTTTTAGGCTTAATTCCGGTCTTATGTTTAATATCCTTACCGTTGATCTGGTACGTCGTACTAAATCTTATCCTGTATGGTAAACCATTAGCGCCAGGTGTGTAAGGTTAGAGTTGATTTAACAAAAGAAGTAAATATTCGTCACTCTAATGCATACCATAAAGGACACTATCGAGGCATAAGTTGGAATAATTATTTAATTTTAATTTAATAATAAACATCCTGCTGCGGTGATCTAGGTGTTGGCTGGTACGGACCAGGTGGTGGAGGAGTATCATAGTAACCCGGTGGCGTGTCCGGAGGTGGTCCCGGCGGACCCTGCGGCGGTGGCGCAGAGTATCCGGGTTGGGTCGGGGGTGCCGGGGTATAACTTGGGGCGGGTGGTGGTGGCGGCGGAGCGGTGGGTGGCGGTGATAGGGGAGGTGCCTGACCTCTCGGCGGTTTAAATTTAGCATCTTTTCCACCTTTACGACCGAATACACCTTTTCCTCCCTCGGGCTTTGCCGTAATTGTTGGTGTGGGGGCTAGACCCCCGCTGAGTTTTTCTTTTTTTGCCGCTCTGGAACGAATGACGACACCAACGATTATCGCACTAATTAATATGAATAACCCTAGAATTACTACCGACAGACCCATGTTGACATTCCACCAAGCCTCGGGTTCAGGCTCTGTGGTACGGATAGTGATCGATTGCTCGGTGCTAGCATCAAATGGATAAACATTTCCTAACGAATCTTCGTAACTAATGAAGATCGAAGAAGAGTAAATTTTTCCGGATTCGATCTCGCCCGCATTAATTGTAAATATAAATTCTTTCTCTTCATTTTTATTAATAGCTTGTGGTCCTTGGATACCTTGCTCAGCAGAGAATAGATTCGATGAACCATTAAACAATAACTTAACCTGCGCGGCATTACTACCACCACAATTGTAAACCTTTACAGTCAATTTGAATTTTTTATCGGGTTTGATCTCGCTCGTAGTAGCATCGGAGACCACAAAGCTTGGCGGTACCGGGTTAATATTTATAGGCACATTAACTGTAGTGGATCGCTCCTGGTTAAACGGATCCAGGCAAGTTAATGTAATTGGCACATCATTTATACCCGCAGCCGCATCTTTATATATATCAACCATGAAATGAACCGTAAATTTGTTCGAGAAAGTGGGATCATTACCACTGTACATTGTAAAATCCATTTCCTGGGCATCAATTTTAACGGCGGTTCTATCCACTTCGTTCAATGGTTGTAAAGGCGATGTCCCACCGGCATCAATCTGGACATTTACATTATTTAATTGATAGTTCTCCAAGTTAGTGAGCTGGACTTCGAGCTGGACGTTATGTGTCCCCGGTTGGAGTGATGCTGAGGCAATCGCTTGTAAATCCGGCTCGTTCTGATCGTTAGCGTCATCGCCCTCTTTTACTTCCACTAATAGGAATGGAGTAAAACCCTCGTTTTCCGGCGAACGTTGTGCCATGATCGTGGTATGATAATTCCCCTCGGTTATATCAACAAGAGACCCGCCGCTCTGGGCATACTCGACATTATATTTAATTGGTATTCGATATAACCCCGGCGGGAGATTCTTAATCACTTCCGTGGAAAAATCCTGTGTCGATGACTGACCAATCCCAATGTCTCCAAAACTGATCGTTTTTCCATAGGCACGTTTATATGCCTGGGAACCCTCGTCATAATAGAAGTTTGATTTAAAGAAAAATGCGGCATTATCCGTATATAGCTCAACTTCCACATTTTTCAAATCTACATTACCATCATTTTTAAATTTCAACGAGAGAGTTTGGGTGGTAGAACTTTGGTAAATCTCAATATTTGAGTTAAACACATCTCCGGTTTTGGAGCCAATATCTTTCTCATCTATTTGCCCGTCCAAGCCCATGATCGGTGTCTCGGCGATCTTTACTGAAATTGGTGTTTGCTTTTCATTAATTGTTTTTTCTCCTAGTTTGTAAGTAACATCAACAGAACCTTCATGCTCCGTCGCCTCGGCGTCATTTGAGCCTCCATCGGTTAACGTCCACTCAATATCCTCATAATCGTACGTCTCTAGTTGTTCAAGATATGCGGTATTTGACTCAAAGGTAAAATCAGAAAGGCTGAGGGCAAAGTTCACATTTTCTAATGTACCGGACTCAGAAGATATTCCATTTAGTGCAAGTTTTTGATTTTTAGCGCCCGAATAAAGTGGAATCGTATTTCCATACTTATTCATTGCAACTAGTTGGAGTTCGTCACCACCGGCGGAGATCCTGGAGGAGAGCTTGATTTTTAGAACCATGTCCTCACTCACATAATAGCTCTCAGATTGATCGTCATAGGCGGTAAATTCTACCTCAAGAATTAGAGAATAAGATGTGATTCTTGCGTCATTTTGGATCTCAAACGAATATGAGAAAGAATCGGAATCATCCGGCCACATATATGATTGATCGGCTTCTTCATCCGTAATTTTTATTATATTTCCAACTCCCACGGCGGGTTTTAAGGTGGTATTGACATCTTCCAGGTGTCCTTCCTGATAGATGTTTTCCAGGTAGATCGTAAAATAATATTCAGTACCCAAATAATAATTATAATTATAATTAGGTTTACCTTCACCGTATATACCGTCGTATGGGTCACCGTAGTTAGAGTCAAGAAGCCGAAGATAGCCGCTTATTTCTGTATCAGAGCTTCGAGTGCGTGTACCATGACCGTCACACAAACCTTCAGCCGGTGCCGCAACAGAAACACTGGTGAACAGTCCAAATATACCTAACAATAATACTACAATACCAACTACTAACACATTTTTTTTCATGTTCCCATGGTAGATTCTCATGTGCTCACCTCTTTGCACTTCATAAATGCAAGAGCCTAATATTTTTATTTATCCCCCTTTAAATAAAGGTGTTTCAAATTTTGTATTGTATTAATTTTATTATATTTGAATGTTTTGAATGACTTGGGTAGTTAAATCGTATTACCGCCATTGACCATTGAAAACCCTTAATCTGCATCTGTTTTCACATTT
>CBFDAW010000161.1:0-6691 GCA_965602865.1 uncultured Thermoplasmata archaeon | reverse complement strand
GGCTGCATTTAAATTATTTAAATTATTATTAGAAAATGGAAAAAATGGGATTATAATTACTCGTAATCATCCCGATAAAATAAATGCTGGTGCTGTTTCAAAAAAAATTAATATGTACTGGTTAAGCACTGAAAATTTTGATTATGTAATCCATCCTTGGGATATTAAGTCAATAGTCCATATTCTGAATGATTTTATCAAAAAAAATAATCAGGGTGTAATATTATTAAACGGGCTCGAATATTTATCAACCTATAATGATATTAATATTATTTTCAATTTAATATCAGATATGAGTGATATTGTTGCTAATACTAAGGCAAGGTTTTTCATAACAATCGACCCGATTGCTATTGGAAATCAATTTCTAGTTACTATCGAGAATAATAGTGAGATAGTTCCCCTCCCAAATATCCCCATAAAGGAGGTACTTGCTTGACAAAAACTAAAAAATTTGAGAAAAATAAGTTCAGGGTCTATATAAAACCACAATCTTTTTCAGATTGTTTCATAGCTACTATGGATCCCAAAGATCCTTATAAAATCTGTTTATATCCTTCAATAAATTCTTTAAATAATCCAGGTGAATCCATGAATCTAAGATATGATGATCCAGAACAACTTATTTTATATAATTATTTAATACTGAAGCGAGACTGTGCTTTGGATTTAATTTAAATGAACTTAGTATGTTAATAAAAGTACTTTTTAATGGAATAGGAAACCAATAATATTATAAATCCATAAAAACATACTAGGCTGATATCATGGGAGAAAAAACTACTATTGAAATTGAAAACCTTCGCGATCTTAAACAACATGCTTTAGATACGAATAAAACTCTGAAACAAATTATTAATGAAGCAATTAATGAAAAAATAATCCGTGAACGGCAATTAATTAAAAAAAATATTTTTCCTCCAAAGCCCATTCACGGTAAGGAAAATAGGGAAAAAGAGGTTCAGAACAATATCTCTGAGCTAAAGAAAATTTTATCAAATGCGGGATTATTACCTATTGTTGAGAAAGAGTGTAGCCGACATACTATTCATTTAAATGATCTTACACCAGACAATATAACACCAGAATTAAAATCAGATATCCATACTGCAATAACTCTGGTTTTTGATGATGAAACTGCTGAAGAGATTATTGAAAAAATTGAATCATTATTATCATAAATAGAAAAATGGGGATTGACATGTTTAAGGATTCTATATCTGGATTAGATAAAATATTAATAACCGATATTCCACAGGGTGGAATAATAATTGTAACCGGTACCGCGGGGTCATTAAAATCCGCTTTTGTATATAACCTTTTATCCAAATATTTAAAAACTAATAAAAATAAATATGGTATATATGTAACTTTAGAGGAATCTAAAAAAAGCCATATGAAAAATATGAAAAGTCTTGGCATTTCTATCGAAAAACGATTGAAAATATCTGATCTTGCTTCATTCAGGGCACATATCGGTTTTGAAGATATGGATTATCTTGATCTGATTATGAAGCGCACCATGGGTTCTTCAAAGACCATTAATAACCTAATTCAACCTGCTCAGGAAAATGTAACTACTTATCAAGTAAAGACTAATTTTGATATTTCAGCCAGTAAAAAAAAGGTTGTTGAAGATTCATCAATTTCCGTCTTTGCATTAGATTCGCTTAATGCATTATATTCACTCATTGATTTAGACAAGCGAAAGATACGCAATAAACTACTTGAATTTTTCACATTTTTACGTCATAAGAATTTAACAAGTTTCATAGTATTAGAACTCGCTCAAGATATGCAATATAGTGAGGAGTTCTTTCTAGCAGATGGTATCATTGAATTTGGTTTTACATCAGAATCACAAGATACATTAAAACGGTATATTCAAATAAAGAAGATGCGTGCTACAAAACACAGTTTAGACCCTTTTTTAGTAGAAGTCGGGAAAAATGGGCTTCAAGTTGTGGGTAAATTATTATAAATCGTTTTTTCGCCTTTTGATAAATCCCTTAACTATACGAAAAATTGGAGAAGAGGCAAAATTTTTAATATATGTTATCTTATAATATTTTAAATATTAAGTATTCTTTTATTTATGTATCGATATTAAACTATAAGAAATCACTTGGATTTAAGGTAGAGCCCATGGCATCAAAAAAGTTCTGGTCAGGTATATTATCACGCAAAAAAAAGGCGGATACGCAACCAAAGGAAGAACTTGAAACCCAAGAAGTAACCGAGGAAGGTAGAGCTCCAGAAGTCGAAAAAGAGATAAAAGTGGAAGAGGTTCCGTCGGATTCATGTAGATTTTGTTATGACCCGTTTACTCCCGGTCAGAACGCCTATAAATGTCTTAAATGTAGTACTCTTTTTCATTACCCGAAGTGCTTAAGAAGCCAAACTAATTGTCGAGTGTGTGGAGAAAAGATAGTCGAGCATAATAATATTGTAAAATTGATAAGATTTAAGAATGTGGTTTGCCCGAGTTGTGGGATGAAGATTAAGTTATTCTATGGAACCGATCCCAAATTACAAATAAATTGTCCGGGCTGTGGTCGCGAGGGACATATTCCTAATCCATATCTGAAGGATAAAGCTATAAGAGAGCAATTGGAAGAAGAACCCGAGAAAGAATATGAAGAAGAGCCTGAAGTAGAACCCGATGAAGAATTAGTAGAAGAAGATGAAGCACCAGAAGCTGAGCCCGAAGCTTCTGACGATTCTGAAGAAATAGATATAGACCTAAGTGCGGAGCCTGAATTAGAGCCAAGATCCAAACCATCGATAATAAAACCGGGTAGTATTAAAAAACGAAAACCAAAATTAGTTCTACTTGACGAATCAAAAACATGTAATGTATGTCTTGGCAGCATAAAGACCGGTTTACCAGTAGTAGTATGCAGGTGTGGTAAATATTATCATGATACCTGTGCCGATCGGGTCAAGTTGTGCCCGATTTGTGATGCTGATTTTTCAGATGTGGAAAAGTTAATCAAGAATGACGAGGTAAAAATCGAGCTGTCTGATGAAGATTTAGCAGCCTTTTCTGAACCCGAACCGGCGGAAACAAAACAGGAATTGATACTCGAATCCAAACTTGATCCGAATTGTACTTTTAAGAGTTTTACAATAAATGACCAGAATAAAATAATCCATTCGATAGCACAATGTATAGCCCAAGCACCAGGCAGTGAATTCAAATTGCTCTACATATATGGTAGTAAATCACTGGGAAAGACACATTTAATGAACGCAATTGGAAATTATATTCGGGATAATGATTCTGGTCTAAATGTCATTTATACCACAACTAACCAACTTTTTTCAAAATTAGTCGACGCTAAGGACCTAGGTAAACAAAAAGAATTTGAAGAATTTTATAATTCGGCGGATGTTCTTTTATTGGACGATCTCCATGAACTGCCTAAGAAGAAAGCTGAGCAAGAGATATTTTTTAGAATATTCGATAACCTTTTGGAAAATAATAAACAACTCGTATTCACTGGCGACCGAGCTATTGACGAAATTACAACACTCAACAAGAAATTGGCAAATAAAATAAAATCCAAGTGCGGAATAATCATAAATCTATTTGAAAGTGATATAGAAATTATCGAGACCTAGGTTAGAATTAAACTCGAATGATATACAAAAGTAATATTCATACAAAATATTTAATATTTTAAACACATTATCCAGTTTATTATCGCAATAAAAAATAAAAATACAATAACCTATCTGGGTCAAAGTTAATAACAGGGGGAGAAAATGGATTTGAAAGGAGTTTTCTCTAAAATAGACACCTCTATCTCTACACATAGTTTAGAAGTAAAAACAGAAGACTTACCAAATGAACCATGTAAATTTTGTTATAATCCGTTTCAATCCGGTGATGAGGCGTATAAATGTACTAACTGTGACACTTATTACCATTATCCAAATTGTTTAAAAAGCCAAGCTAATTGCCAAATCTGCGGAGAAAATATTATTGAAAAAGGCAATACCCTGAGATTTATCGATTTCAAACATACTAACTGTCCTGAATGTCAGATGAAAATTAAATTAGACTATAGTTTGGACCCTAAAATAACGGTGAGTTGTCCGGGATGTGGTAATGAAGGTCATATTTCAAATCCATATCTGGAAGATAAGGGGATAGTTAAGAAATTAGAAGTAGGATTTGAAGAAAAAATAGAAGAACTCGAAGAACTGGAAAATGTAGAAGAATTGGAGGAGATTGAAGAACTTGAGGAATTGGAAGAAGTAGAAGAATTAGTAGAAGAATTAGAAGAAAAATTTAAGAAAAAATTTGAAAAAAAATTTAGAAAAAGGTTAAAAGAGAAGAAAAAAGAACTTGAATTTGAGCTCCGAGCCGAGTTTCAGAAGAAATTTAAAGCAAAGATGCAAAATCTCCAAATTAAATTCGAGAATCAATTCCATGAGAAAAATGAGGCTTACCGTAATAAGCTCCAGGGTGCACTTCAAGCCGAGTTTGAGGCAAGGTCACAGAAGCAGCAGACGCTACTGGATGCCCAATTGAGCGAAAAAAAGAAAGAACTTAAATCTGAGATCTCGGCAGAGCTTCAGAATAGATCCGAAACGAAGTTGAAAGAATACCAGAATAAACTGGAAATACACTTGAAAAAGAAAAAGAAAACACTTTTTAATGAGATTTTTGCAGAGTTTAAAAAGAAATTCGATAATATAGATAATGGTCAGCAGAAGCGGCTAGAAAACCAATTAAAAGAAAAAAGGAAAAGACTCCATAATGAGATCTCTTCTGAACTTCAAGTGGAGTTTGAGGCAAAGCTGCAGGAGCACCGAAAGCAACTGGAATCACAATTAACCGAAAGAAAAATAGCACTATATAATGAGATCCGGAAGGAGTTTCAGAGTAATTTTAATGAAAATGCAAAAGAGCAAAAGAATATACTGGACAAACAGTTCAACCAAAAAAAGATGGCACTTCGTAATGTGATTTCAAAGGAACTTCAAAAAGTGTTTGATGCGAAAGTGAAAGAGCAGCGGAAGTTGCTAAATATTAAATTAAATGAGAAAAAGAAAGAACTTTTCAATGATATTTCTTCTGAGCTTCAAGTGGAGTTTGATACAAAAGCACAGCAGCGGCAAAAAAATATAGATGAACACTTTAAACAAAAAGATGAAACATTACTAAATGAAATTCGATCAAACATTTTATTAGAATTTGATAAAAAACTTCAAGAGCAGATAATAGTGTCTGAGGTGCAACGAAAACAAAGAGAAAATGAATTCAGGGAAGAATTGGACAATATTATCGGGAGCAAAATCTCTGAACGAATCACAAAATACGAACACCAGGCACAAGAGCGTGAAGATGCTATGGTATATCAATTGAAAAATCGTTTGCGTAAGAGAAAAAATGAAATCAAAACTAATTTGAAGAAACAAAGTGAGATGGCTCTTGAGGGAAGAAAGGAAGAATTAGAATCCAGATACACTGCATTTGAAGGCGCTCTTTCCATGCGTTCGACAGAAGTTGATAATTTAAGTACCACATTAGATAAAGAGCAGGAAGATATTAATGACATTCGCTCGGAATTGGATATTGAACGTATAGAATTACAGAATTATGGAAAAAACATTCTAAATGCTGAGGAACAATTGAATGCTCGAGAAAATGAAGTGATATTAAAAGAGAGCCGAGTTATACAAAAAGAGAAAGAGCTATTAACCCGTAAAGAAGCATTTACTGCTTGCGAGCGCACCGGAATCATTAACCGTGAGAATGATATTATTAATCGTCAAGAAGTATTAATTGATTATGAGAAAAAGCTGCCAATCTTGCTTGATGATGCAAATAAACAAAGGGAATTATTCTATGACCGGGAGAAAAAGTTATTCGAGTCATCCGAGGAAAACCAGAGATTAAAAGAAGAATTGAACCAAAAAGAGAAATTATTGGTAGAACGGGGAAATATATTATTAAATCGGGAAATGGTCATTGCCAACGCAAATAATCAGCACACATCCGAAAAAACAAAAATAGAAACTGTAGGCAAAGTTGTCCCACGGGTACAAATAGCCCAAAATAATAAGAAGAAAAAGAAAAAGAGAAAAAGGATCGTGGCTCGAAAGGCGGTCGCTACGGCACAACCAGCAAAAGTTTCTATATCTACCGAGGCTTCATCATCATCCACACCAGTATCAATACCCGTTGCTCTACCGGTCCCCGGAACAGAATTTGATTCGTTTTCTGAATTAGATCCAACAATAAGCTTTGATAATTATATTGTAAAAGATCAAAATAGGATAGTTCATTCAATTGCCCAGGAGATCGCTCAGGCGCCTGGGAATGAATTTAATTTTCTATATATGTATGGTACGGAGGGTCTGGGAAAAACGCATTTACTTCAGGCTATTGGAAATTTTATAAAAGATAATAATTCAGTTTTAAAAGTAAGATACACACCAACCGAACATTTTTTTCATACCTTAGAACAAGCTCTAGCGTCTAAGAAAAAGAAAGAATTCGAAGCATATTACAAAGAAACTGATGTGTTCTTATTGGATGATTTTCATAAAATACCTAGAAATAAAACTAATCAAGAGTTGATTATTAAGCTTTTAAACGATCTTTTAGATAATAATAAACAACTTGTAATCACGAGTGATCGGCCCATTGATGAAATAAACACACTCAATAAAGATC
>CBFDAW010000160.1:0-6704 GCA_965602865.1 uncultured Thermoplasmata archaeon | reverse complement strand
GGTTTTACCATTCAAAACAGTGGTATCCCTAATCCAATTCCGGCCCGTTGGGGAGCCGGGATTCGACTTGCAGGAGTTTCCGCATCACGGATTACAGGCTGCGATATTGAAGATATTGTCTTTGAAGATAATTATAATGGCATTCGACTTTATTACGCCGGGGACGCTACAACTAGCACTGGAAATACATTTAAAAATATTGATTGCACAAATAATGAAAGAGATTTTATTCTTGAGCATAGTAATTATAACACTTTTGAAAATATAGAAAGTACTATTGAGGAAGCCCCAAGTTATTACTATATTGCTGCTATAGCATTGTACGATGATTCTACATATAATATATTCGACAATATCGATATAACTGGTCCAGGAGAAGAAATGGATGGTTTTTATTTATCTAATGATTGTGATCATAATAAAATATTTAATTGTAAAATATCAGATTTTGATAATGGTATTTCCCTTCATGGTGCTACCAATGAATGTAATGATAATGAAATTCAAGGATGCGATATTGATTCTCAACAAAATTCTTGTATCTATATATTAAATTGTGATGAGAATGCTATAAATTACAATAATTTGGGTGCCTCTGGCGACTCCGCACTCTACGTAATCCAATTGTATTCGTCTTCTCATACTATAATTGCAGATAATGTCATTAAAGCTGCAAACGTGGGCATCGTTCTAGAGGATAATTCTAACTTGAATATAATAGACCATAATGAGATTTCATATTGTGATTCATACGGCGTGGAGATATTATCTAGTTCTGATACAGAAATTACAAATAATGAGATTTCATATTGTAATTCTGTGGGCATCGTTCTAGAGAGTGATTCTGACTCGAATACAATAACCTATAATGAGATTTCATATTGTGATTCATACGGCGTGGAGATATTATCTAGTTATTCCAATGAAATTCATCATAACAATTTTATTGAGAACAATGGTGCTGGATGGAGTTGGGATCCGGCATATATACAAGCATATGATGTCATTCTGCCTCCGGATAGTGGAAATATATGGAATTTGGATTATGGAGACCCATTGGATACCGATATAGATTGTGGTAACTATTGGAGCGATTGGGGTCCGGTAGGATCGGATGAATTATGTGGACCAAATCAGGATAATCAAGGATCGGATGGAATTGTTGATGGTAAGTATTTTATTGGGGAGCACCCCGTTGAGGATTCCTATCCATTAAAGTATCCGGCTGATGTATAATTAAAAGAATAAGGAATTATATTCTCTGGCTCCTATTTTTTACAGGTATTGCCGGTGGTGACATACTTTGGGCCATCATACCCGATTTGAGCGGTATTGCCGGAAGCGGTTGTGTTTGCATATCGAGTCCTTGTTGCGGATAAGACGATCCGAGTCGGGGTGCATATGGGTGCGGTATTTGGATAGGCATGGACATCCGATAACTCGGCATGCCCTGCCCGAACGCTGCAGTAGTATATGGGTTGTAACTATTGGTTATCGGAATAGCGGGCCGGGCAGTACCGGCTGAATACGGCGAGATGGATTTAGGTTTTGTTTCGTCACTCTGGCACCGGTCAAGCTTTGATATGCGTAATCTACGTTTTACAATAGCATATGCACTCAAAATTATTATCAGTATAATAACAATGGTTAGGGCAATTACAATATTAACCAGAGTACGATTCTTTACCGTTTCCGATTCCCAGCGCGTATCATCTAACGGATATTCATCCACATCATCGGGGTACCCGTCGTTATCATCATCGGTATCGGCATTATTACCCATCCCGTCAAAATCAGTGTCTAACCATTCTCTTTTATTTTGCGGGAAAGGATCTATATTATTCGGGTAATCGTCACCATCGATATCCGAATCATAAATATCGGGAATTCCATCCCTGTCCAGATCTAATCGGTTCACGGTAATACTGACATGACAAGATACATTATGATTATGATTATCCGAGACGTGTAATGTGATCTTATGCATGCCCGGTGGTAAATCGGACTTGAAATAGGCGGAATCACCCAGGAAACCGGATAGATTCGACTCCCAATAAAATGTTAGAGTATCGCCTATATCCGGGTCAGTACTCATTTTCGCGTTAAAGCTATAGCTCTCTTGCTCATAATACTCGCCCTCCGATCTAGGGCTCGTGATGAGTGGTTTTAGCGCTGAATTTATGATTAGCTTATACGTTTCACTTTCGAATGGTCCATTCCCCGCGTTATCATAAGCGCGCCATTGGATAAAATTAGAATTACCCGGTTTGAATGTAATGTAAACCAATGAAATATAACCATCAACGGTTTTCGTGTATGAAATCTCTTGAGCACTCCATTTTGAATACCTATCAAAACCCGTAATAAGGTATCTATATTCGATCGAGCGCTGGTTGACACCGCTGCCTCCCACATCCTCTATTGTGATCTGACATTGCTGCTCAAGCTCATATTGCATAGTACCTGGCTTGGGCTTTGGGTTGAGGAACTCCAATGGAGATTGGTCGAGCTTGATCCCGTACGGCCCACCAAGTTCATATTCATTGTTTACCAGGTCCTTGGCGCGCCAGTAGATATAATTCTCATCGCCTTCCTCAAGGTTACACACCCATACACTTGCACTAACCGATGTTAATGCCTCCGTCTCAGTTTCAATCTCCATCCCAATCCCCATGCCCACGTCCGCCTCTTTCGGGGCGCCGGTTAGATCTGAGAGCTTCAAGCTGGTATTTTTCCATTCTACCATCTTGTTCAAAGCACCTATCGAAATTGCATATTCTATGGAATTAACATCCACACCTGAACCAAATGTGTCGTTTATTATAATACTACATTCTATTTTTGACGCATTCACCCATTCCTCCGGTCCTGGGACGGGGTTGTGAAATGTGCAGCCGGTCACATCGATTTTAACTTTATAATTCTCTGAAGTAACAGTGTTTCCCGCAGTATCTGATGCTTTCCAACGGATATAATTGTTCACGCCACCGATAAATGTCTCGTTACAGGTAATAGTTAGGGTATGATATTCGGAATTGTCATAATGCTTCAGATTAACCTTAAGCCAGTTGCCGAAATTATCCGTACCGTTTGTCGAGATAGAATATCTTATCGTCTTGGTGTCCACTTTACTGGAATGATCTGAAATGGTAATATTACATTGTAATTGTGTGGCATTGTTCCAAGTTAAATCATCTGGGCATTGATTCGAAAAAATTGGGTTTGCTTTATCTATTTTTATATTAAAATGCTCGGAGATGATATTATTTCCTGCGAGATCATTGCCTTTGAACCTGATGAAGTTCCGGTCACCTTCTTCGATCTCCAGGTCTACAGTACATTTTACACTTTCTCCCGAGCCGGTTGCATCGAGTGGTTGCCAGTTACCATATTCATCGATCCCACACGTCGAGAGCTGGTAAGTAATTGAATTCACATCAACACCCGAGCTATCCCCATCATCCCCATCCGCCACATCTCCCCCATCCCACGGGTTCGTATCGTTAACGAAAAAGTCGATCTTGTGTGACTTTGTGTTATACCATTTATTGAAATCGATCGAGAATCCTTTAAAATTCACCGGTGTACTGTCGATTTTGATAAGATATACATTAGAATAAATGAATCCATTCCCCGCGTTATCCTTGGCGCGCCACTGTATCTTTTTCCCCACACCGTCCTCTTCGAATGTAATGTTTTGGCTGCATTGGACACTCTCCCCGCACACTTCACCGCGATAGCTGTACCATGCACCAGTATCTATGGAACCTTTGTCTACATACCGATACTGAACCGAGCTTTTCAAAACACCGCTGCCGCCGATATCTTTGATGCAGATACCACATTCAACATTTCTGGAAGTTTGCCAGATCTCCGGGTCGGGGACGGGGTCGCACAATATCAAATCAGTTCGATCAATGAAGATCGAGGCGCTCCCCGAAGTACCCCAGTTACCAACCTTATCACGTGCACGTACATAAAAAGTAGCTTTCCCCTCAGTACCCTCGGCGGTGGTTCCACTGGGTTTAATAGTGGTTGGATTTGGATCATTGAATTCCATGGCGTATTCCAAAACACCGGAGCCGCTGCCATCACTGGCGTCATCCCAGGTAATATAAATGGTAGTGTCATCATCTGCAAATGTCTCTGGGTCATTTGGTGTATCTGCATGACAGACGATATAAGGCGGTACTAATGGGCTAGTATTATCCGTTTTTATCATGAAGGTCACATCGGATACATCAAGCCCGGTCCCGGGGATATCTGTAATATCTATATGGTGAATATCAGAATAATCCGACACCGAATCTGATTCGGTTGTAATAACAAAAGGTGCCCCTGAACTTGTGCTGTTCGACCAGTAATTTGTATCGTCATCGGCGAGAGTTATATTGAAATTCTTATTGTCGGGATATATATCGTTTGTTCCCTCATAGACCGCCGTCAAATTACTCCATGTGATGAGTTCTTGAGCCCGGACCCAATTATTTGTCCCGTCCTCTATTAATGTTCCTTGGTATTGGCTGTTTGCCTCAAGGCTGCTGACCAGGTCAAGGTCGTTCTCTACACGGTAAACATCCTCGAAATATTCAAATACATATGCACCCGAGTTATTTGTAGTATTAATTGCACAGACCTCCAATGCTTCGTTTGGATATGCCCAATTAAACCGAATCGAGATTTGTAGGTGCCAGCGTTCGGGGTCAAGAATTATGTTCTGGCAATCCGAGATATCCAAGGTAATAAAATCATTCGGATCGAAAAGTTCAAAAAAGGTCTGAGTGCTTCGCTCCCAGTGGATTTTGATCTGCTCATCAATGGCGTCCAGGATCAGTGTTACATTATTAACATCATCAATGCCCGCTTTATTCGTGATGTTGATAATAAATAAATAGTTCTCATAGTCAGCATAACAAATTCTATCGGGTCCGTGACCATTTACTAATAGTAATCTGTCATTGGTCAGGTCCGGAATATAGTAATCAATATAAATATTCGTAACCTTGATCATGCCCGCGGTACCTGAATAAATGTGAATGGGTATCGAAATATTACCCTCGCCCGAGTTTGGTATAAGCTCGTTCAGCTCAAAAATTAGATTGGCATTATGAGGATTTTGGAATGCTTTTGCACTCATGTTGTACTTAATATTTAACTCGGAAAGTAACAAGGTCCCCGTTCCTTCACATGTGACATTTACGGGTATATCAACGAATTGGATACCATAGTCATCCGTGAATGATACAGGCAGCGCAGACAATAATGAGTTCAATTCAGCATTGAACTCCGGCACTACCTTGGAATCTTCCAGTTTGCCAATGTGCTCGAACTCCGGTATACCACCATTATCACCGATGTCAATAGTTACATTAACAGCCTCGCCTTCACCCAGGAACCAACTTGCGACATTTTCGGTAAAGTTAGATAGAATATCACCCTGGGTTATATTGAACCAGCTTCTATCAATGGGTTGGCGGACCATTAAAGTACGATCATAACCGGGGTTAAATGCCGGTCCATCCCAGGCTATAATTGCATTATATCTTGGATTTGAAGTGGTGGTGTCCACTCGACCTATTATACTACCATTATTGATGGTGGCGGCTGGGCTATGCCAGAATGTGCCGGTGTACAGGTTATTCCAATAGCCGGGCAGTGTATGGGGCGAATTAAAAACCGGGTGAGTTGAATTGTATTGGTGGGTATACTTGTTTGAAGTACCGATCCCGCTTCCGCCGCCGTTCCAGCGATTTCCCCAGGTATGATGTAGTACCCATTCGAAGTACGGTATCTCATAGCTGCCTGAATATGACCCCGTATAATCTATCCATGAGCTACTTGAAAACACATTACCGCCGTTTTTAACATAATTTGTAAGAGAGTTCAATAACGAGTTGGACGGGCCGTTACCGCTTGAAGTCCCGCCGAGCCAAAAAATTGCTTTATATACATTCGGGTCGCTCCAATTCAAGGGTAGAGTGGCTTCGGTCACCAGGGTAACCGAGTTCCCGATATTTGTTAGTGCGCTAATCATAAGGCTTACACCGTAAGTGTTAGCGCCGTCTTTGACCATCAGTATCTTCCCCGCCCCTCCGCCTCGGACATTCATGGAAGTGGAACTTATTGTCGCATTTTTAGGTAACCGGATCAATATTTGATTTTCGAACGGTTTATTCTCGTCAAAATGTATTGGTTGACCGGGCATATTATCTCCAAACACATTTTGCCGACCATACTCACCATATCCTACCCCGGAGAATTCCCATTCAGGATCACCGTCACCACCCACATCTATCTGCGGGTCAAGCGGGTATTGATGATTGATCGTATAAACAGTACTCACATCAAAGGATGCATCGGTAACGATAGCTTTTTTCGGGATCTCGATCCATGTAGATTCATCGATCCCGCCACCACCGGGAAATGAAATGGTCTTTTGTGATACACCGTCGTCAAATGTAGTTACCGTGCTGCATTCCGATTCAAAAACAGAGATCTGGAAAAGACAACTTAGGATGAGAATAAGTATACAAAGTATTGTGATCGATGTTTTCATTTGGAATCACCATTTTCATCGATTTAAGTTATATAAACACCCCAGGATGATCCAAATAGAACATGTTCGAGCTCGATTTTGCATCAAAGAAATGGTGCGACCGAGTCGTTATCAATTTTGATTATTACGCTTGATATTTATAGCGACA
>CBFDAW010000159.1:0-6715 GCA_965602865.1 uncultured Thermoplasmata archaeon | reverse complement strand
CCATTATTGTTCAAACGAACTTTTCACGAACTTACGGCATTGAATTTACCGCCGAGGAAAACAAAACAAGACATTATAACCCTGGTGAGAACTTCACCTACCATCTTCTTGCCTTGAACGACGGTAATGATCTGGATAAGGTACGGTTGTTAATACAACGATCTCCAAAGACTTGGAATATCGTTTTAAGCCGACCTAAACCTTTTAATGTAAATGCATTCTCTCAAAAGATGACGGAAATGTATTTTGAGATACCAAAGCAAACTGTAGCAGGACATTATTTAATCAGATTGTACGCGGAATTAGTTAGCAACGAAACACATTGGGCTGAGATTGATATCGAGATTATAGTGGATAGGGTTTACGGGCTAGGTGCGGCTATTAATCGAAATAATGCCATGGGAAACCCCACTGAGACGCAACAGTTCAATCTGTCATTGAACCATACGGGAAACGCAGATGATATTGTTGAGGTCAACATGTTAAATAAACCACGAGATTGGTATTTGAATATTAGTAATGCCAGTTTACCGATAGCGGCTTTCACGGTAAATTGGATTCTAATCAAAGTTACACCGAATTCGAAGGCGATAGTAGGCACATACCCATTCCGATTAAAAGTCACTCTCACGGGGAATAATAATATTACATATTTTGGATTGAATATTACGGTTCGACCGGTGGATGGCTTTGAAGTTAGGTGCCTAAAAAATCAATTCACGGTTGCCCCTGGGGACGCACAGAATTTTAAGCTGTATGTAACAAATTTTGGTAACCATGATGATGATATCGCTTTGAATAGTACTAATCTACCACCAACTTGGGAACTCACCTGGAACCCACAATATTTACCCGTGCAGAATATAACACTACAGCCATTTAATTCTACATTGGTATCTATCAAGCTCGTAACAGATTCCAAAGCCATTGCCGGTACTTATACGATTCCAGTTGCCGGTAAATTAAAGAGTACTGGTGAGGATATTAAGCTTTTTCTTTACTTAACTCTCACACCGTACTATGGTGTGACTTTAGATTGTTATGACCTGAAAGTGCGTACGCATCCAGGTGAAGAATTTGAAATTACTATCAATATTTCAAATTTAGGCAATATTAGAGATAATATTACCAGAACACTTACGGGTATACCAAGTACTTGGGAAATATATTCCGCAATTGAATATACTTACTCACAAGTAGGGCCATATGAACGTAAAATAGAAATTATTCGTATCTATGTTCCCGCGGAAGAGGAAGAGCGTGATGTTGACATAATCGTCAGGATTCACTCGGAAAGCGAACCAGACCAAAATGACCAAGAGAACCCGGTTATATATATTGAATCCAAGCAAGAAACTAATCCGGACAAAACCTTCGATTGGAACGATTATGAGGGGATGTTCATGTTTTGGATCTTACCGATTATACTTGTGATAATTATAATCATAGTCATGGGATTTGTAATACATAGACAGCGAAAAGAGTATAAAGAAGATATGAAAATTATTCAGGATATGCAAGAAACGGAATCGGCTCACGCCTATGGACAGGACGCAACCGACATTTATGCCCAACCGGGTGAGGGTACGCCCACTATACCGGGTGCCATCCCATCCGCCGCGGCACGATCACGACCAAAACGTACCCGCCGCTTGCACAGACCACGATCACCAAAACCGATGAAACCTAAAACTCCACAGGTAGGGGCAGGCGGGGACGATAAAATTAGATGGTTAGATGAAAAATCAGCCCTTGCGGTGCTTCCAACCATCACATCTAAAAGTGAAGAACAAAAGGAACCCGAAGAGGATATTACTCAAATCAGGTGCCCCAAATGCGATAAATTAGTAAATATTGATGAGTACAAATGTCCTTACTGCGGCGAGATATTCGAAGATTTTGGTGATGAAAAACCAAAAGATACCACTTCGGATGACGAGTACAAGGTACACCTACCAGGTGATGAAGAATTGGAAGAACCACCGGAAGAAGAACCTAGCGAAGAAGAGCCTGAGGATGATGAACTAGAAGAGGTTGAGGTTGGAGATTGGGAGGACGTACTAGATGACGAAGAATTTGAAATAGAAACTGACGAAGATGATGTAGCCTGGGAGTTTGAAGAAGAGTGATTTTGATTAATAATACCAAGGTGGCGCACCACAATATGGACATTCATTAACATTAGTGGGAATTTTGGCACCGCATGATGGACATTGAACTTTTGTATATATCTTTGAGGATGAATCTTCATGATAATACTCATCAGGTTCTAGTACTGGTAGTACCCTTTTCTGGTCCGTTTTGCCTTTTTTCTTCACAACACCTGTGTAATAAATAATAATTATTACCAAAATAATTAAAATGATAAGAATTATGATACCCACTGAGATTATTATTAAATCCATTGAAGTTCCCATGCCTGAGACACTATCATCATCTTTATTATTATCCTCAGGTTTTGGCTCTTCATCAATAATTAATGAAGTAGTTGCTGGGGCCGACTCTAAATCACCATCAGTGACCCAAGCTGAAATAGTCCATAATCCTTTTGTCGAGTTTCCATTGATATTGTCGGGAACTTCAAAATCATAACTAAATTTCCCATCAATGATTGGAACTTCTGTTTCGTATATGAGCTCAATTTCACCGTTTGTAATTCTAATCTTCAAAAT
This sequence comes from uncultured Thermoplasmata archaeon, assembly GCA_965602865.1. Classification (GTDB taxonomy): domain Archaea; phylum Thermoplasmatota; class Penumbrarchaeia; order JAEHCK01; family JAEHCK01; genus CBFDAW01. The sequence goes on along the minus strand of CBFDAW010000159.1, from coordinate 4,043 downwards.
CAAATTCTCCATTGGTGAACCATCATAATCAACTGTACCTTCTATTCTTAAAATTTCACCCGGTGCGATCTTGGGGTCATTTGTTTTTAAAATTACTTTCGGAGTAGTTGGTTCGTAGTAATGTTTTGAGAAATTAACTTCAACTTTTACAATTAAATAATCGCTTAACCCACCCCTGTCTTTAACTGTGAAGTTATATTCATATTTACCATTAAGAAGCGTACTACCAATAATGGTGATATCTGCAATTCTATTTTCATCAGTTAATAAAAAATTATATGCTGTGGTAGGTATCCGATTTGATGTCTCAGACCATAATAAGGTTTCATTAATATCTACATCAAAGTCAATATCTGTAACTTTTATGGTAAAAGTCATATTAGGTGCGTCTTGTGTTAGGGGAGGAAGACTAAAATCCGCAATCTTATTTACTACATTTGCATGTAAGGAGTCTTTAACAACATCAGTTATTATCGGTGGGTCGTTAACATCGGTAATCGTAATCGTGACGACTACATAATCAGTTACTTCTGCAATAGTATCGGTTACCGTAATATTCACAACTAGCTCGCCTACATCAGCATTGGCGGGCGTGAGGGTAAAATTGGCAGTTGTATTGTCTACCATAGTTATTGTTAACTTAGTACTATCTGCTGCAAATGTTAGTTCATCACCCAAATCGCGATCTATGTCTAAATCAGTGGCAACCACCTGCGCGGTGAACTCTGTGTCCTGTTTTGCTGTTAGTGCTATTGCATGGTTGGTTGGAGCAACAGTGTTGATGGTCGAAATTGCAGGTGGATCGTTGGCATTTTCCACCACGAAGGTGAAGTTTGCCTCTATAGGCGTGGTTATTACATTATCGGTGATGGATAAGTTAACTACGAATGAACCTACTGCATCGTTAGTCGGTGTAAAGTTAATCGCACCAGTAACAGTGTCTATGTCGAATGGTACATCGGTCAATGCCGTTGTGGTCGTATCAAAGCTTTCATCAACAATCGCATAAGTTAATGTATCCGTTATATCAACCTCTGAGGCGTTAACGGAGATATTAACAAAGTTGCCCTGTCTTGTCGTAATGGTAAATCCGTCAGCAGAAATTATTGCATTATCTTCATCTTGTGTAGCCATACCTTCCATTACCGGGTCATCGTTCTCTGGGGTGATTATAATGGTGATCTCTTTTGTTACCGACTCACCACTGGCATCCGTGGCATTTAATAACACTTTTTCACCGGCGGGAAGAGTATACATGTCTGGATTATCCGCGTAGATTAAAAACATGTTCATATCAAATAAATTGAATCCGCATGTAAAATTTTCCGCACTATAATAAACTGTCCATGCCAGGAACTCTGGATTCCACAGTGTAAAAGTTAAATCATCGTCAACGGTATTTGGGAACGGTCCATCTTGCACATCGGCATCTGTAAATACCGTTTCATTAACCCAGAAGTCTATTCCCCAATCATCGTCTTCATATGTGGTATATGTAAACGTGCCAGGGCTTACAACTGTGGGTGCGCGATTATATTGTCCTATTTTAATTGTAAACGAAACCGTAGTTGATTTTGCCATTACCCCGGTTGTATTATTTCCACTATCCGTTGCCGTAAAATTCACGAGGTAATTACCTGCGGGTATACCATTCAAATTTAGATCATAAACGTACCAACCCTCCATCCGGGTTGAATTAGAATTTGGAAGTGAAGCATTATCTTCATAATCCATTGCTTGGGTTTCACTTCTACCAAAGGCGATTAGATTTACTGTGACAGAGGCGATCTTGGTCCCATTCTCAAAAGTGTCATTGTATACTTCGTCGGAATCTTCTACGGATATATTTAGTTTTAAGGTGATGTTATTCATAACCGTTATTTCTGATCCATCGCCGGTATTAACAATTATATTAGGTCCATCATTATTGACCAAAGTAGTCCCACTTTCACGCGGGTCTCGTGGACCAGCCACTCGAATCATTGAAATAATCTCAACACCCGCATCTGCAATTGGGATAGAAACAAAGATTCCATTAACTAGAATTAATATTACTATACTAATAACACATGAAAAAAATAAACTTCTTTTTCTATTATGATTTATGATTTTACCCATAGTGAATCGAGTTAGAGATTCCATTCAATCCCCCATAGAAATATATATTCTAACATTATTTCTTAATTATTTAGAGAAATCCCTTTTTTATCCATTATTAAGTTCTATGTATCTTTAATATATAAATAATTTATCAGACAAAAATCGAATAAAACTCAAACTTTTTTTACCTAGTCTATTAATTACTCACATCATTTTTTTTCTTATGTACCATTGCCGCCGATACGAAGTGATAAAATAACGGCGCCGGTGCCAACGGTCGTGACCGAAACTCCGGGTGGAACTGTGACGCTATAAAATAAGGATGTGAGGTTAGGTGTGCTATTTCCATTCGACGGTTATCTGGCGACCGTCCAGGAAATAATAAATCATTATTTTCTATCAATGAGATATATTCTGGATTGATCTCATATCGGTGCCGGTGGCGTTCGATTATTTTTGTCTTTTTATAGATTTGATAAATAAATGAATTCTCATCTATATTGATCGGATAATTACCCAGCCGCATGGTACCGCCCATGTCTTCAATAGAATTTTGTTCAGGTAATAATGTGATCACTGGATGCTTTGTCTTGGGTTTCAACTCCGAGCTATGTGCATCTTTCATGTTTAGTATATTTCTGCAAAACTCAATCACCGCCAACTGGAAACCAAAACATATTCCTAAGAACGGAATCTGGTTTTCACGGGCGAATGAAATTGCCATGATCTTGCCTTCGGAACCACGGATGCCAAAGCCACCCGGGATTAGGACACCATTAACATTAGAAAGTTGCTCGGATATTGATTTACCTTTCCCATTTTCCAAGTCGGTCGCTTCCAACCAGACAATATCCACACCTGTACCTAATTGGATCCCGGAATGATCCAGTGCCTTTATATGACTAATATATGAATCCTTCAAACCGGTATATTTTCCTATTAGAGCGATCTTGACACTTTTTTTGCGATTGTTTGCTTTACTAACGAAGTTGCTCCATTTTTTTAAATTTGGTTGAGCATTACGCAATCGAAGGCGTTTGATCAGATATTTGGTTAAACCTTGTTTATCCAATAATAGTGGTACTTGGTATACATTTTGCACATCATAAGCGCTTATAATCGCTTCTGTGGGGATATCACAAAACAATGAGATCTTAGATTTCGTCTCTTTCACCAATGGCTCATCACTACGACAGACTATTATGTCTGGTTGAATTCCCAGGCTCATCAAAGCTTTTACAGAATGCTGGGTCGGTTTAGTTTTTTGCTCTCCCACCACACCCATTACAGGTACTAAGGTTGTATGAACAAAAATCACATCCTGGTGGCCCACAAGCGCGTGGAGCTGTCTTGCCGACTCTAAAAACGGCATGGATTCGATATCACCCACCGTCCCACCCATCTCGATTAATGTGATCTTCGCACCAGAGTTTGAAGCCACATGCTCGATCCGCTCGCGAATCTCATTGGTGATATGTGGTATGATTTGAACAGTGTTACCAAGATAATTGCCATGTCGTTCTTTCTCGATCACTGTTTTATAGACCTTACCAGTTGTAATATTATGCTCCGAGGTCAGGCTTATATCCAGAAACCGTTCATAATTCCCCAGATCCAAATCCACTTCACCGCCATCCTCTAAAACGAACACCTCACCATGCTGGTAGGGGTTCATGGTACCGGCGTCACAGTTCAGGTACGGGTCGATCTTGATCGCAGTAACTTTGTACCCGCAATTCTTTAAAAGTAGACCGATTGATGAGGTGGTGATGCCCTTTCCCAAACCCGATAAAACTCCGCCCGTGACAATTATATATTTCATAATTCTCAACGGGAAGGGTAGATAGGCTTGGAATATAATAAAACTTTGCTCAATATTAATTAAATATTAATATGGGGTCAAAATGGCGTTAGATTTTTAGAATTTAGACAGCCAACCTTCC
>CBFDAW010000158.1:0-6771 GCA_965602865.1 uncultured Thermoplasmata archaeon | reverse complement strand
TGCATTAAATCCCACTAGAGCAAATTCGTAGTTGATATTGTTATTCGATAGCTCGGTGGCAAAACTGTCAAGGGCATTTCGCAGGTAATTACGATAAGTGGTACTGGTTCGTGTGCTAGCGTCTACTACGAATACGATATCCATAGTATTGGTATCTCCACGCGTGGAACCTGCTGCTTTATTTAGCATGAAATCCGCATTTGCATCAATAAATGGTGTAAAAGGTGAGCCGGTAGTGTCCCAGATTATACCAAATGTGGTTCTCTCTTCGACACCACTGTATTCATCATAACCATAGGAGTATTTTACAGGTATATGATGCTCGCCTTCTGGTAGCAGCTTATCCAGGTCATCGATGGTAAAGTTTACGATCCATTCCTCTTGCGGCAATAATTGGTCTTTGTAATCTTTGGGATTCACTCGAGAAGTTGGTATGGTCCAGTCATAGTAATAGCTCTCATCGAAGTAACCCTCGATATCGAACTCGACATTGACATCATACATATTAAAATCCTGCTGATTCTGGAATGTCACAGAGAAATTATATGCACCACCCATCAGGTCTTCCTGACTTAATATTTGGGGTGACCAATCGATAATCGCCAGCTCTTTAGTTGTTGGGTCAAATGGATTGATATATATATCGGTAAACATCCCCTCAATCATCCTGATGGAATCCTCGGGGTCATTGACGCTTCCGTTACCATTTTTATCGATCATGACATAACAATCCCGCGGCTGACCATCATCATTTGCACCTATCCAGTCCATCTCCAGATATACGAACCCGGATGATGTGCCCAATGCGCCATCGTCGAAGTAATATCCGCTGAAGTTCAGATACAACCGATATTTGCCTTCGGAGAGATACCAATGATTTGGTATGGTGACCGCAATGGTTTTATTAAGCGTTTCGGCGACATTTATTGTATCAATGTCTATGGGGTCGAAATCGATCCCCGGATCCGCATCGGCGTCATAGTACCCTTCACCCATTTGTTTGAATTCGGCGAAGTTTAAAAATAGGTTACCATCGGTCATATTCGCTCCATACAGCCTAGTGTTCCCCGTATTCGTAACAGTAAAATCAAATATCTGTTTACTAACGCTTGTATCAATTTGAGCATTCGGTTTAGCGCGAACTGCTAGGCTCGGTAATGATATTGTGGCATCACCCATTTCTGGTGTAAAATCTACTTCAAACTGTATATTCCAGTGTGTTTCGGTGACATCGATATCCACGGTCAACGGGTTACCTATCGCATCCAATTCACTGGTATCAAAGCGTTTTGTATATTTTAACTCCAAACCACCATAATAGAAACCCGGTGGCGTTGTCGGATCCACGGTGAGACGGTATTTCATGGTAATATTTTCAAATGGGTCGATCTGTAGTATGGTTGCGGTATCTCGACCCTTATAAATCGTGAAACCACCTTTTGGTATATCATTAGGATCTGGTAAGTATAATTTTGCTTCTACATCACGCATTGCTACAGTTGGATCCATATTTCCAATATTCAGATAGAATTCTTCAAAACTGCTTCCGGTATAATAATCATTATCGGTTGCATACAATTTCAGGTCGTTGGTTTCGTTATCCTCGTTCAGGTCGGCGTCTGGGAATAGCGTGGAGTTTATAACAAAATCGAACCATACATCTTCGGTATGAGTGATCGGATCACCCCAGAGTATACCAGGTGTAGGTACTCGACCTGAATATGTCCAAGTACCATTACCGTTATTTGGTGTATTTCCTGATTGATCGATGTCCGGCGGTGTTCCCGGGTAGTTCATGAATGCAGTAAAATCGGCAGTAATCGCTCCCATATTACCGTCCGGATCACTGGGCATCCAAGTTGTATAACCATCGTTATCGTCGTCTGTATAGCTGTTTGGAACATCAACACCATTATCCAGCATTCCTTCCCAATCAATAGAACCCGGAGTAATTTGCGCACTTTCTCGATAATTGACGTATTTCCAATATGTTAAATCTCCGGCGCCAAAAGTTGCGGTTAGATTAGTCGGAAAGCCATTACTATTTGAATCCCAAGGCGTCCAGAAATAGTGCACAAAAGGCCCTAAAGCATTATTGGTGAATAGATCCGGATTTCCGCCTACCGCTATATCGGGATCGGAACCATTACCTACACCATACACATCTACGTTTTGTGCCTGTTGGTATTTATATGAAGCTTTGAACTTCATCCTGTAATACCCTGGCGGTGCTGTGCCCAGTATATTGACCATGAAATCTCCATAATTTTTCGATCCATCTCTAACTGACCAATATTCACCCGTGTCAATCGTGCCGCTATTATCTTCATCTAAATATATATTAGAATTATTAGCAATATATTTCCAGGGACCATAATTACCTGCAGTGTAAAGGAAATAATCATTTTTATCCGTGCTATTAATTGCTACACTCTTGGTAGACCAAGAGAAAACCGGGTCAGCAACATTCACGAACTGCCGTGTTTCATAATCGAACTTCATGAGGTTATCGGCTTCTATACCTGCATCGGTTCCGTCGACTTCGACATCATATAACACATTATCTCCATTCATATCGTTATCGTCATCAGTGAATAACGATTGTAATACAACATCGAATGTTACATCCTGCTCGCCCACAAATGTAGAAAGCGGTATGGACGGTTGGACACTCTCAACTAATGGGCTTGCCTGACGAGAGGATTTAAAATTTCCCAAGTAACCGCTTTGGTTTGCATCATCCAAACCACCAGCACCGGGGTTATGATCGGTACCCGTAGTTACAAGAGTAAATCCAAGACTACTCAAGATCAAAATACTAACTAACACAAGAATTTTTGTTATATTCATTTTCTTGTTCTCATTTGTCAATATATCATCCTCCAATATATTCGAGAGATACCCTCCAGTCACCTTAGTAAACCTTTGGTTTCTTTGATTACCTCACTCTCTCCATTGGATTTTAGTAGCTTTCCACTATAGTATTATAATTGAAATACCTCATTCTACTTAAATGTTTCTTGATAGTAAATAACCAGACCAAACTACATTATAATAGAAAACAATAAATTATTTAATATCTTATTAATAATAAGAAATAGCCATAAATCTCAACATAAAAAAAGTCGATATTATTTATTTTGTTTTTATCCTTAGAAGTTACATTATACATATATTCTTTTAAATCTTTTTTAAAAAATCATTTAAAATCTTTTCTAATCCCGGTTTACCGGCATCCTTATATTCATATCTCACCCGAACTATGCTCCGGTTTCCTTTTAATTTAATTAATTTATCCAAATCCACAGGTGTACCGGCAACTACAACCTCTACGGGACATTTATTAATGGTTGATTCTAATTCACGAATCTGGTCTTTTCCATAACCCATTGCCGGTAATAATTTTCCGATATGCGGATACTTTTCAAATGTATCTTTCAAAGAACCAACAAGATACGGTCTTGGATCAATAATCGATTTCGCCCCAGCTTGTTTCGCCGCTAAGAATCCCGCACCCATTGACATTCCACCATGGGTAATTGTCGGTCCGTCTTCGATAATTAAAACTTTTTTATTTTTAATACTCTCTGGTCGTTTTAATTTCACCTCGAGATTGGCGAAAATCACATTTGCCTTTGTGTTTACGCGTTTGATATTATTAAGCACGGTTTCGATATCTTTTTTCGTTGCCGAGTTGATCTTAGATAATATTACAAAATCCGCCATGCGCAAATTAGTCGCACCCGGATAATATGAGCTTTCATGCCCTGGCCTAAGTGGATCTGCAATTACAATATGTAGGTCTGGAAAATAAAATGGTAAATCATTATTCCCACCATCCCAAATTATAATGTCTGCCTCAGCAGTAGCCTGCCGTAGGATCTTGGCATAATCCACACCAGCATAAACGATGGTGCCATTTTCGATATGTGGTTCATATTCTTCGCGTTCCTCAATCGTGGTCTTATATTTATCTAGATCATCAATAGAAGCGAATCGCTGGCACACTTGTTCCGATAAGTTACCATATGGCATGGGATGCCGTATTACCACAACTTTTTTACCCCGTCGTTTTAGAATTTCGCAGACCTTTCGGGTGGTGGGTGATTTCCCCGCACCCGTTCGCACCGCACAAATCGCAATCACAGGTTTTTTGGCTTTCAACATTGTGTTATTTGGCCCCATTAATCGAAAATCGGAACCTAGTGCAAGTACGATTGAAGCTTTCTCCATGACTGTGGTATGCCGAAGATCGGAATAAGATAATATCACCTGTTGGATTTTGTGATCTCGAATAAGGTCTGGCAGATCACGTTCAGGGTAGACCGGGATCCCTTTTGGGTATAATTTTCCCGATAGAACTGGCGGATATTTTTTGTCCGCAATCCCGGGGATTTGTTCAGCCGTAAAAGCTATTACTTTGTAATTAAGATTGTTTCGGAAATATACATTAAAATTATGAAAATCTCTTCCTGCTGCACCCATGATCAAAACTCTAATTCTACTAATAAAAAACCCTCCTAGTTACCCGACATCTTGGTAATCCAAAATGGAAACTTTGATTTCACGAGCACCTTATCTAATTTGTTGTAATAAATCTTTCTCTCAATATTTTACTATCAATATTCTGTATATCCTTAAAAATCTTTTAACCATTTTGTAGCACGGGTGTATTCCTCAAACAACTTTTCACAACGTTTGAATTCGGGTGTATGTACCACCCATCGACCATCCTTGAATTCACCAGGGTAGCGTTGATGAAGTAACTCATGATATACCACATATTCAACAACGTATCTGGGAGTTTTATTGTTATCGAGCCTCTTTGAGATCACCAAACTATCCAAATCCATATCGTAATGACCCAAATTGGTCTTTGCGCGTCGGGTACTCCATGCAAGTGTTGGCATGGTAAGTGTATTCTTAAAATATTTTGAATTGATATTATTGAAACACTCGGTTAGGTCAAAGAATTTACCCCGTGGTTTGGAGGTTTTTTTCTTCGAGCGAACTCGTCTAATACTTTTAACCTTTGTTCTGATTTCTTCGCTATAAATATATTCTCGATATAACATTCTTGATTGTTGTTCGCATTTTTTATTTAAATACCGTGAAATGATAATATTCGCTGCTGAAATCAAAACATTTTTTGGTGCATCGGATAATGTGTCTGCCATCCTTATTATCAATTTATCATTACGGTTATTTATTGTAAGCTTTATATTCGAGTACGGGTAAAACTCCGCAGCAATCTCTTTTTCTTTTTTCCTATTTAATTCATCATATACTTGAATACAAATCTCAGTTAATTCCTGATTACTGAGATTATGGCTCACTTCATGAAAATCAACGAGCTTTAATTGTTTCATTATATCACATTATAGACTTGCATATAATTCACCGAAGGGATCAAGATTTGCGGAGTTCAGCTATTTAATCAGAATCACTGCATAATTTACCGGTAATCGCCCAATCATTCTTTGGAATATCTTGGAAGATTATGTGTAAAGCGGACGGCGGTACTCCTGCCGCCGACTCAAACACTTTTGTAATTCCTTCAGCGAGTTTTCTCTTTTGCTCTATTGTGCGACCTGACCACATATAAATATTTACAACTGGCATGTTTATCACCTTTTTTAACCCAGATCTTTTTTAATTCATAAGGTTTTGAAATAACCTTAGGAATTGTTCAATAGTCATCCCATTATCATGAAAAAAATCCAGATATGGAGTTCCCCTGTTATTTTGTGGCACATCATCAACCTTAAATATACGCCATTTTTCTTCAGGTTTACCTTCATGAAATTCGATTGTTTTAAGAACCTCACTTTTTCTATTTTTTTGCTCTAACGTTTTTTTCTTGATAAGTGTCCTGAAACAGTAAAATGTCATGACCCTATATTCATGCAGGGTTTTCATATAATTCTCATACTGCTCCTGTAATTTCTTGTTAAAATATCTTACCGTTTTTATGCCAGTTTTCACTTCGCATCTAATGCTATACGTCCAGTTTTCATTTGGTGAGCCAATGAAGAATAGAACATCTACGCCGTCGGTGTGTGTACCTCTTTGACCGTATAATCTTTTTTCTTTATCTTTAATAATTTGTACCAGTTCACGTTCGTACGAATCACGCTTTGCAATTGCCATTTTATCACCAATAATAGGTTTATCTTTACCTTATCTTATCCTTTCAGTGCATTCACAGGTGTAAGCCTAGCAGCGCGAAGAGCCGGAAGAATGCTTGCAAGAAGCCCCACTACGAATACAATTATAAACGCTGCAAATAAAATAACCGGTGGTGTTCTCATGGTGGCAAAGAAAATGTTACTACTTCCGGGAAACTTAAGATAATTGAAAACATTATTCGAAAGATATAAGCCAATGATTGTGCCAAATGCCCAACTAAATAAACAAATCATTAAACTTTCGGTTAGAAATATTTCTACTATTTCTTTTTTAGTAAAACCCACGGATTTCAATATGCCGATTTCGCGTTTTCGTTCGGTCATGGACATGAGCATGGTATTAGCTACACCTGCTACAGCAGTAGCAAAGATCAATACAGATGTGAAATAAAGCCAGTTTACTATTGTTTGTTTCACATTTTTATCAAGGGTTAGAACTTCTGGGTCTTCCCGGACGGGGTCAGGGGTGACTTCCTCATAGGTGGTTTCCGGTTCCAAGCGTTCATACAACCCTATGCTTAGCGATGCAATGATAATGAAGAATATTACACAAACCACCAGACCAAAAATGGTTAAACCATAT
>CBFDAW010000157.1:0-6798 GCA_965602865.1 uncultured Thermoplasmata archaeon | reverse complement strand
CTAATGTTTGATGGTGTGGACGATTATGTAAGTATAAACGATGATGTGAGCTTGCAGATTACCGATGAGATCACACTGGAAGCCTGGATCTATCCGACCTTCAGCGACATCGGAGAGCATATGATAATTAGTAAAGGCGGTCGTTGGGACTATTCAGATTGCCAGGAATACGAACTGACCATGGACAAGGATCGACCTCTTATACAGATTAAAGAGGCGAATAACAATTCTTGGTATGGAGCAGCCCCTGACGATCCGATAACGAAGAACACATGGCATCATATCGCAGGTGTTTACGATGGGTCACGCTTCTCCATTTATGTGGACGGTGTCAAACAGACCAATATTTTCACCGGTTGGGATCCCGATTACAAAGGAGATATGTATTCCGGTGGGTTACCAATGGGTACACATGATATACACATAGGTCGTCGATTACCGGCAAGTTGGGGTGGAATTTACTACGAAGGAAAGATCGATGATGTCGCAATATTCAACCATGCATTGAGTGTTACGGAAATACAACAGCACTACAATAACGGTATTGGTGTTGGTAGTTTACCGGCAGGTTTAGCGGGGTATTGGGACTTTGATGAAGGTACGGGTGACATGGCAGGCGATTCGTCAGGTAATGACAATCACGGCATGATCCATGCCTGGAACACGGTCACGGTCGAAGCAGAGACTCTCGCGGTTGAAGGTATAGATGAAGGTACACTTTTGACACTTGATGGTTTCAAGTTCGATGATATAGCCTTTGACGAACCCACCGAGACATTCGAGTATGAGATCGATTGGGGCGACGGCACGAGCTCAGGCAGTAAGAGTGATTTCATAATGGTCGGCGAGGGCGGTAAGGTCTTCACAGTTGCCCAGGTAGGAACCTCTTCAGCCACCGCTTATCCCAGCGGGCGCAACTTAGTAATGGATAGTAAGGGTAACTTGTATGCAGTGTACCAGAACTTTATTGCGGTTTCAGCGGATCAGGGGAAGACCTGGACACAATATCGGATACCAATCCCCTCGGTTGCCGGGACCGATGGTACTAAAACCAAAGATATAGCCCCAGTTACTGTTGCACCAACACCATATTATTCAAGTGTAGCGATCGACTCGAAAGATATATTACATGTGGTCTGGCAAACCAATTTACCGGTGGACGCACCGTTCGATCCAGGTGCAAGTGTGCTGTATGGCAACTCGTCCGATGGTGGTAAGACTTGGGGTAATTTCTCGGTGATTGAATTGGGTGTAATGTTACCACGGACTTATATCCCAACGAATGATTATTATATGTATAGTCAAGCGTACGAGCCGGTGCTAGCGGTGGACGGAAACGATGTGGTGCATGTGAGTTGGCGAAATTATAAATATTATTACAATTACACAGTTGGCTTTCCACCGCCAAATCCGCAACGATATGCTACTACAAGTATTAGATATATAAATAATAGCGGCGGCACCTGGGGCACGCCAGTCGATTTATACCTACATAATGCAACTAGTGCTCAGCAACAAATGCGGCCGTCCATTGCGACGGATAGCGCGAACAATGTGCATATTGTGACATATGGTAGAACGCCAACGAGCAGCATTGAGACTATATATTATTATAAACTGGATGCGATAACCGGCTGGGCCCCGAGTGTACCGCTCACCACAACGGCATCTAACCGAGAGCCCTGTATAATAACGGATGCTGATGATAATATTCATGTTACGTGGCACCAATATATTTCTTCAGGATATGCCGTTAATTACATAAAATGGGATGCCGTGACGGAGACTTGGGGCAGCATTCAGGTCGTAGCTCCAGGAGCGTATCATGTGAATAATATGAACCCAAGCATTGGCATTGATCAGCGCGGGTATGGATATATTGCCTGGCGATATCAGCATTATATTATGGGGTCTGTAACTGACTCGCTCGTGTTTAGTATGAACGACGGCACAGGTTTCTCGAGTCCACAGGAGATCACGACCGACGGCAAATTCAAAGGAGTAGGAAATTATCAATATTACCCAAGTGTATTGGGTCATGGACCACACTGCTATCCGATAACGGGTTCGGCACTTGTCTGGACCGCGACTATGCAGAACATGTTCGACCCGGCTTCAAAAACGTATGAGGTAACATTCTATAGCACTGACGATTTCTTCACCGGTTTTGGGCCATTAAAAGGTATAGCACCGATGACACACCTGTACCGCGATGATAACCCAACTCTTACAGACCAGGATACTTATAATTTCACTATCCGTGTACGCGATGATGACAAGGCGATCGGTGAGTACGTGATACCTGTGCTCGTGAAAAACTTCTGGCCAGAACTTGATAAGACCGATTTGGCTCTGGAGCTGGTTGGTGAAGAGAATGCGCTATATACACCGGAGATCAAGTTTGTAGATATGGGCACGGGGCCGACCGAGACCTGGAGCTACTGGCTGGACCACGACAACTCTGAAGACTCGACACTTGGAGATTTTGAGGGACCGATAACCACCACAACAGAGGTAGATGGTGTAACATACGGCACGATCCCGCCGATCAAAACACCGTTCAATGACGATTACAAAGGTAACATTGGATTATACCTGTATGATGACGATGTGCCCGGGGATAAAATGTATATAAATTATACTAAGCCGATCACGGGTGACGGTGAGGTAAAAAACGTCACTACAGTTAATACATACTCATCCGCAACATATTACAATAACGCACGAAATCTAGTAATGGATAGTAATAGTAACTTATATGGCGTGTATATGAATTATCCATCACCATACCAAATCTATGTATCCGTCTCAGATGACATGGGTCAGACCTGGTCACGATATAAAGTATCGACAGATTCATATTCTACGGGACAAACTCAATACAATCCAAGCCTTGCCATCGATTCGAACGATGTGCTCCATGCTGTCTGGCATGCTTATGCAACCGCGGATTCGGGGGCGTCAGCAAGAGATAGTATTAAGTATATGAGCTCGTCAGATGGTGGTGTAACCTGGGGTAATTTCGCAGTGCTTGCTCAAGGACAATATATAAGCAAACAATATTACAATAATGAACAGTATCCCTCAATTGCAGTAGATGGAAACGATGTTGTACATGTGGCATGGTACCACTATCAATATCCATATTCAAAATTATTAAATCGTGAATATGGAATCAGGTATGTGAATAATAGCGGCGGCAGCTGGGGTATTATACCATACAATGTGTTCCTATGGTCTGGAACGAGCTCGCCATATCTATATCAATATCGCCCATCAATTGCGGTGGACAGTGCAGACAATGTGCATATCACCTGGTACGGGTATGATTCGGCAATAAGCACTAATACATATAATATCCGCTACCGCAAGTTGAATGCACTGAGCGGTTGGGAGAGTATTGTCCCCCTCACCAAGGAAACTGGTGGATCTTCATCCCATCAATACGATCCATGTATTGCAACTGATCTTGATGATAATGTCCATGTGATCTGGCGCGCGTACCCATCACCATACACGGTAAAATATCTTAAATGGGATGCGAGTACTTCGAGTTGGGATAGCAGCCCAACGGATATAGCCACGGGTTGTAACTACCCGAGCATCGGTGCAAATCAACAGGGGTATATTTATGTTGCGTGGCGTAATTATCCATCTCCATATACAATGAGAGTCTATGTCAACAAGGGGACAGGCTTCCAGCCATTGGTTGGTGAGGACGGATCAATTACCAGTGATAGCGATTTCGGTTCCCAGAACTACCCGAGCATCTTAGGCCACGCGTCGAACTGTTATCCACCAAAGGGCTCGGCACTGCTATGGACCGGTCAAAGGAGCGGTCAATATAAAGTATTATTCTACTCTACGGAAGATTTCTACGTTGGCAAAAGGTACGAGCCCACAGAGTACAAAGTTAAGTTCAATGTTACAGTCACAAACGCACTACCGGAGATCCATGCATCACCGTCAGTACTATTCTTCCCCGAAGAGGAGATGAGGTTACCGATCACCCTGAGTGATCAGGGCAGTGATGACCTGTATTGTACACTGGATTGGGGTGATGGATCATCAACTGGTTTGATGATTTTCTATAACAACGGCGAGAGCCCCGAGCCGGTGTATCTACCAACACATTCAGCATTGAACGGCACCGCGCCGTTCGAAGTAGATCCTGTATTGTACCATACATATTATATTCCTGGCACATATTATGTTAATGTAACGCTGTGGGACGACGATCAATGGATCCATGAGCTAGATGGTGTAGAACGAACCATTATTCTTCGGATGTTGAAAACAAAGGAGATCAAAGAGGAAGCCGCAAAGCTTCTGGAGTCGATCTTACCCGGGCGTCTGGGTTGGGTAGGGTACGATACAATAACGCTCAAGTATCTAGGCGTAGAAGACCCGACAGTACTGGTCTACAATCATATCTCCCGCCCGCCGTATTACTGGGAGACCGAGCTATTCATGAGCTTCTGTAATGTGGAACAGAATGACATATTATTTATCAACGGCACCTACCTTGACGAAGGCATGTTCGGTTCCAAGGTGATCCTGAAGTTATATAACGATTCTCAGGGCGTCTTGGATGTCTCGGAGATACCAACGGTGGTTACATGTTTAGATCCGTTGAAGATCGGCCAGCGCTACGGACTGTACGAGATCGTCAACTTCACCAAGCAGGAAGGCATTAGCTATCATCACTACAGCAAGTTCGCTCTCAAGACCGAGGATGCGTTGGATCATATACTGCGTAGTGTCAATCGCGACCCGCGGCGTGGTTACGGTTGGTGGCATCAGTATTGGGCATGGTGGTGCGGGTATACCTACTATCGCGGTTTATGGGTCGATGAGATGCGCTTAGATCCTCAGTTTGGTCTGGTGGTGTTCTGCGAGGAACGCGCAGCAGTGCTTGACCTGATGGAGGTACTGAAGAACTGTCTGGACCCGCAGGGAGTGCTAAACATCAAATTCCAGTACACCGGTAAGCCAAAGGTAGATATAGAAATATACATCCTCAGTGACTGGTGGTATGGCGGCTGGAAGTGGTATGATGCATACTATGATACGGTCTGCGGCGAGTCATTTACCATCGACGGCTCCGAGATGAGCGGTGGCAAGCTGCCGGACCGATTGATGTTCCGAATTTACCACGCCACCACGGGCAAGTTGTTAGATACTATCTATATCCGAACCTCCGGCGAGTGGTTCTTGGAAGTTGAGCCGGGTAACATCTATGGCGATTTAACGATCACCGATTCCACCTTAATCCTAGGCGACGAGACCGAATGGGATACGTGGTGGGGCGGCGACACCGCCTGGTGGGACTGGTTCTTCGGCTTCTGGTATTGGGAGGAAGAGAAGTTCCGCAGCTGCGGCTGGGAAGTAGACGAATGTTACGACGCCGAAGCGGCGGCGGAGGAGCAACAGCGAATCTGTGGCAATCTGACGATCCTGAAGCAAGTGATCAACATGCTGGTGAAGGCGGACGACATGCTGGCAAGAATTGCGTACTCCGACGCTGAGAATGTAAGTGTGATGAACGCCTCGTACGAGGATGAGTACATGTATCACATGAAATGGTCCAAGCGGTACTGGTATCGCGGTTATGATAATTACAAGAAGGGTCGTCCGCACCGTGCGATCAGCGATTTCAAGCAGGCATGGAAGTACGGCGTGATAGCGCTTAAGTGGGCGATCAAGAACCCCGCGGACCCGATACCCGGCAGCGACATGGACGATCCGTGCTCGGAGGGCGTGGACCATGGTGACTGTGAAGTGAACGAGTCCTGCCACACCAGCGAGTACGAGATGCCGGTGAAACACCCGTGGTGGATGTACTGGTATGTAAGCTGGTGTACCTGCGAGCATTTCCAGCAGTATCGCTGTGATCACTGTGGCAATTGGTGTTATTGTTAATAAATATTAAAGATAAAATTAAATTGTTAAATTAGTATTAAATTAAGGTAATATTTATGGCAAATGTACCAAAACATTTAAGCTTCATAATAAAAGCGTACCAAAATCTATTATTAAGGAATAATACCACTTTATATCTATCATCAAAAATAAAAATAGAAGAATCAAAAAAATTTGGAGGAGGCAATATATGTTGAATACTATGGGGAAGCCTAGACTATTAACAATGTTTTTGGCAGTGCTTGTTGTATTTATCATGGCAACAGGCGCATTTGTCGGTGCAGCTGATAAGACTGTAAATAATAATGAACTCGATGATGAGTCATTCGAAATGGGTGATCTTTCGGAAGCGGAATACACATGGGAACCTGAACTGGAACTAGTGTCCGACTATGTGGACCCGATCGTACCTGAACAGTCCTCTAATACAGAGAGCAATATAGGAGAGGAAATAGGTTCTGACGACTTTTCGGATATCGAAGTTACCTACGCTGAAGATGTAGATGACGAATATACATACGAATGGGAATCGGATGACCAGCGGGATGAGCATATCCATACTGGATTTGAAAGGAATGACTTTTCCGATGCGATGGGATATATAACCGATAAAGAAGAAATACCCCCGGTGGTTGAGGATGAAACAGACGATAGTGTCCCGTCATCATCCACTCGTGCAACGAGTAAACTAAACCTGGTGTTTGCCGCCGATAGTAATACATACCCGGGTCAAGGTATAGGGCGTTTATATTGGACAGGTACAAGATATAGATCGTATTCTTATTATTATATGTACTCTAGAAATTATGGTCCAACGGCAACTAATGGGTATCGCGGTTGGGCAGTGTACGACCTGAGCGATCTAAAACAGTTCAA
>CBFDAW010000156.1:0-6815 GCA_965602865.1 uncultured Thermoplasmata archaeon | reverse complement strand
CGCGATTAACAGACACCCTGGAGGCTACAGTATCCGCCCATAATTTTTTACCCGCAAATGTTCAGTTCAGCTATGAAAACCAACCGCCAGTGCTAAAACAACTACCCGATGTGGTTCTTGATGAAGATACGGTGCTGGAGAATCATGTCGAGCTAAAAGAGTATATCTCCGATCCTGATAATTTACTGGAAGATTTACAGATCTATATCTCAAAAAACACGGATGGTAGAGCTGGGGTGAGAATCGATGTATATAAACGCATTGATATTAGACCATTTTCTAATTGGAATGGCAAGTCCATTGTTACCATAAATATTACTGATGGAATCGCACAAACATCAGGCAACTTCACCGTTACCGTGCACTCGATAAATGATGCACCCAGGATAATATATTATATTCCTGATCACGAACTTAGAGTGGGCTCTCCATTTTATTATCAGGTATACACTTTTGATATTGAAAATAATACAATAAAATATTCTGATGATTCTAAGATAATAAATATTGACGAAAATTCAGGAGTAATTGATTATAAAGCTATGAAAAAGCATGTTGGCAAACATAAGATAACAATTACGGTGTCTGATGGGATGAATAGTACCTATCAGGAATTTATTTTGGAGATTTATGATGTAGAAGATGATGGACAAGAGTTTCTTGATTTATATTGGTTTCCAATGAGTGTGATTATTATTACGAGCGTAATTATTTTATTAATCCTCCTCTTTTCCGGCACCAAGCCTAAGTCAGATGAACTAAAAGAAGATGAGATATATAAGAAAAAGGAATCTAAGGGTATAACAAAGTTGAAAAAAAAGGATAAGGGAAATAATTAATTTTAGTAATTATCCCAATTAAATTATTAGATGCGGGTTTAATCTAAATTTTTAGCCACCCACGCCCCTTGTCCCCAGCCCTCATCCACTCCAAGCTCGATCATGGTCACGTTGTTGGGTATTTCCATAGTGGAAATTAATTTCTCAAGAATGTAATTAGCCAGAGACTCCGCAGTTGCCGAAGCAATGTCCAACATAATAATATCTTCTTCAGGGAACTGGTATTGTTTATCCCCAAGATAAACTTTGACATCTTTTTCTTTTTCGATTTTAAATTGAGTGCTGCGAATAGGTATTAGCAGTTTATGATCCAGTTCGGTGATCACATCGCGCAGTGCATTTTTTATTATCTCGAAATCTAAAACGATGCCAAACTCGTTCAACGACCCATGGATACGTGAATGGATGGTGTATGTATGTCCATGTAGTCGGCTGCATTTTCCATGCTCCGGTATAATATGGCATGCTGAGAACCGTAATCCTAATTTCCAGCCGTCCAGTTCAAGGCGCATATTGTTATCCCCTAATTTTGGTTCTAAATTGTTATACTCAAAAATAAACTTTTGTATTCATCCGATTTATATAAAAAATACGTTTGTTAGTATATTGTTTACAAAGCATTTTTTATTTTTCACTCAATTCAATTAAATGCTCATTATCGTTTTCTGCTAATATGGAATATTTATTGTCCTCGAACTTTGCTATTGATAGTGCACAGTTATCCATACCAAATTTCCAATAATTCTCTAAACCCACATCATGTAAGAAACAAAAAATTACCCGCAGTACAGCACCATGGGTAGAGATCGCTATTGTTTCATCTTTATGCTGAGTTACTAATTTAGCCAGAGCGTGTTCTACACGTTCACGAACACTTGATAAAGTCTCACCCATCGGGAAGGTTACGGTATGTGGTGCATTGAGCCAGCGAGTGTATAGTCCGGGTTGAGTTCGTTGCAGCTCTGAATGTAGCTCGCCCTGCCAAGTTCCGAAATCAAGATCAATGAATCCATTGTGGTCAATGACTTGTAAGTTATGCACCTTTGCAATCTCCTCCGCACTGGCGTGTGCACGAAGAAGCGGACTTGAATAAATGGTTGAAATATTCTCATTTTGCAACCGCAAGCCAACGGCTTTTGCTTGTAATATTCCCAGTTCGGTCAATGGTATATCGATCCTGCCGCGGAATTTAAACATTAAAGTTCTGCTCCAAGGTGTTTCGCCGTGACGGATAAAAATCAAAGTAGTCATCGATATCATAGAATCGTTGTTTGCTATAAAATATTACTGTTTAATTACTCATTTATATGTTGGAGTTTTTCTTTTGGCGGTATTATATTGAGTATCCAAATACCATCTATTCGTTTTAAATAATTCATTTCAAACCACCTCGTTTCGAGTGATATATAAAATTAGGTGCCCGAGCCGGACGGGATGCGGAAAAATCTGAGGATTTAATCTGTCATGATTGGGATAATAAACTCGGGCACATATTGGTTAATTCATGACCATGATTAATAACATGTGATAATTTTAATGATAATTAGTAACTTAATCAACCCATTCGGCATCCGATTTCATTATTCGATCAAATTTTGTAGTACAGCGCATAAGTCCGTATACTTGTTCCCAACTGCAATCATCATATTCGGCTAACATTTAATCACCAAATTGATGAATAATTGTGAACTATTTAAATGAAAATTCGACAGAGATGATTGAAAGTATTTACCGGTTTTATGTTACCCAGGGCTTGAAAATACTAAAAAATAAAAACTGAAAGTAATAAAAGCCGTTTGATCTATCTAAGCTGTTGTGTTTCGTAATTTCTTTGTTTTTTCTTCATCTATTTCAAAGGTTTCCTGGTCGATCACTACACCATATATCTCCCGAGCCTTTTCCAACGAAATGATACCATTTTTCACCTCATCATATACATTTTCTTCCAGGCGTTCGAGTGGGTTACCATACCCACCGCCGCCACCTGCTTCTTGTGCGACAACCGTACCCTCGGGTACGTTATCTATCAGGTCCTTTGTTGTCGTCGTATATTTATTTCCATCGGGGTACCAGAGCTCGATCTTGTTCAAGGTACCAGATCTACCACCGAATAACCCGAATGCAGGCTCCACATCACCATCACCGAATGTGACGATCTTAGTATCATTCCCGGCGATCTTGTATTTTGTTAAAATCCCAAGCCCACCACGGTATTTACCTGCACCTGCACTATCGGTCCAGAACTCATGTTCTAACAATAAATGCGGTGTTTGCTGCTCGAACATCTCGTAATCCTGGTCTAATACACCACCGGATGCGTCTATCATGCCAATATGGTCGTACCCATCCACACCTTGTATTCCGCCGGAACCGCCCTTAAAACCCATGAAACCAATGTCCACGTAATTAATATTTTTCCGGTTATCAATACCCGTGATCAGATGGCATAATAATTGGTTCCACCCAGCAGTGACGCGATTCGGAATAGCAGGGGCTAATGCGCGGATGATCGCATCGGCATTTGGTGGGCAGAGATGGTTACCGAATGTTGTTGCGGCGGGGTATTTTGCATTTAGGATGGTACCCGAGGGGATATTAATGTGAACCGGTCGAACCATGCCATCATTATGTGGAATATCCGGGTTTACCATCTGAAGGAAAGTAAGAAGCGTGGCTGAAGCCGAAGAGGTGTAAGTACCGTTCACGAACCCGTTAGTCTGCAAGTCGGTCTCCGAGTAATCAAAAGTAATCTCTTCATCCTCCACCGTAATTTTTACTTTAATCTTATATTTGGATCCTGGTGTACGACCATCAAAATAAACAGTCGATTCTCCTTCATAAACACCATTCGGAATATTCCGGATCTCTCCACGCATAATTTTTTCTGTGGAATCGAATAAATATTCCTTATGCGCATCAAATACATCGAGCCCGTACCTCTCGACCAAGTTTAGAATTCCACGTTCACCCACCACGGAGCTACCCATTTGTGCTCGCATATCCGCCTGCACGATGTCAAATCTAATATTTGCAAATATCAGGTCCCAAACATCCTTGCGTAGTTTCCCACGCTCGTAGACTTTCACCGGCGGAATCCTGAGCGTCTCCTGGAATACTTCAGTGGCGTTTGGGTTATAACCACCCGCCACTGCGCCACCCACATCGGCTTGGTGACCCTTGCATGCCGACCAGGCGATTAGCTTATCCTCGAAAAAGACGGGCTTATACACTGCAACATCATTATTCTGGTTACCCATAGAAAATACATCATTATGAAATATTACATCTCCAGGGTAGATCTCATCACCAAAATAATTCACGATATATTCACAGACCGGTCCCAAAGAAAACGAGAGTATTGGTAGGTTCTCGGTCTGCTCTAACATCTTTCCTTTACCATCATACAACCCCGTGACAAAATCCTTTGCTTCGCACAGGATCGGCGACCGTGTCGTTTTGGTTAGGGCAATGCTCATCTCTTCAGTAATAGATTTAAACCTCCGTTGGAACACGGATATAAGAATCTTATCTATTTTGACATCCTCTTTTGACATTTAATTCACCTGTTATTTGAAATATCACCTGCTTATTTAATCACCTTATCGAGAAATTCGGACTCTCTGGATTTCAGATATAGAGTATATGACCCGAACTTATCACACGCAATTGCATATTCTCCGGTTACAAAAGTAGTGGTATTGACCTGTTCGATCAATGCCGGACCAGATATACGATTACCATGCTTGAGCTTGGCGCCGTCATAAACCGGTATCATTTCCTTAGCTTTTTTCAATGGTAGATACGCCTCTCGCTCACCCTTTAATGCTTCAGATGGCGCTTCACCTTTGAAGTCCTCCTCCGAGAATTTCGGTTTTTCGGTTTTTCCCAGTACGGTGAGTCGTAAATTAATGAGCTCTAGCGGAGTTTTATCATCCTCCAAACTGTATCCGAACAGCCTATTATGTTCAGGGTGGAACTTCGAGGCAATAGCATTATAATCTTCGCTCTCAATATCCGTGCGATCGATTAATATATTAACCTCATGGTACTGCTTAATATACCGTAAATCCAAGGAGAATTTGAACACACGTCTATCATCTGGTATGTTCTCCGATGTCAATAATTTATCGGCTTCTGATTCCATCTCGGCGAAATACTTTTTAAATTTATTATTATCGATCTGATCAAGACGGGTGCTGTATGTTCTAACGAAATCATGTTTCAAATCGGACATCAGCATCCCCGCCGCGCAAAAGATACTGCTCTCCTTCGGTACCACCATAATCGGTATCTCGAGCTCATGCGCGATCATACACGCATGAATCGGTCCTGCACCACCGGCGATTACCATTGGAAAATCCCGCGGATCCTCACCGCGTTTAACCGAGACTTCACGAACACCGGCGGCCATGTTGACATTTATTACTCTGTACATCCCCGCAGCTGCGTCAATGACATCCAAGTTCAAAGGTTCCGCAATCTTACTTTTAATTGCCTCTTGTGCTTTATCATGGTTCAGCTTGATCTTACCACCGGCGAAGAAATCTTTATCCAGGTACCCAAGTATTAGATCCGCATCCGTACATGCGGGTTCGGTGCCGCCTTGGTCATAGCACACTGGTCCGGGTTTCGCACCCGCACTTCGCGGACCCATGTGAAGCAGCCCGCCCTCGTCAAGCCAACCGATACTGCCACCACCGGCACCAATAGTTACTATATTTAGCATTGGCAACGCAAGTCTGAAACGATTGATCTCTCCCTCTGTCGTTATTAAGGGCGTTTTATTTTTGATCAATGCCGCGTCAAAACTTGTTCCACCCATATCAACGGTGATACAATTATTATAGCCCTGGATTCCAGTATATTCTATTCCCGCAACGGGTCCACCAGCAGGTCCGGATAGTAGTGTAGCCGCAGCAGTATCTATAGCTTTTTCCGGCGAGATTACACCGCCATTTGACTGCATGATCAATAATATTCCCGTAAAACCTATATCCGCTAATTTCTGTTTCAGGCTGGTCAGATAACTTTTTAGGATTGGCCCGACATAAGAGTTCAAAACAGTACTGCTCACTCGATCATAGAACCTAATGGATGGTAGAAATGTACTGGAGATCGTCAGGTATGAATCAGGAATCTGCTGTTTCAATATCTCGGCGGTTTTTTGCTCATGGTCACCATTTGCGAATGAGTTCATATAACATATTGCAATAGATGTGACATTCTCCTTTTTGAAGATCTCAAGTGCTTTTTCGACACTCGAAGTGTTTAATGGCGTAATAACCGCCCCCGAATAATCCAGCCGTTCTTCGATGGGATAGCGAAGGTATCTGGGAACCAGCGGTTTGACATTTGTAAATCGGTTATTGTATTGTTCTTCCCTAATCCCGCGCCGCATCTCCAGTGCATCACGGACACCTTTTGTGGTGATTAGAGCAGTCTTTGCACCGGTATAAGTCAGAACAGCATTAGTAGTCACCGTGGTGCCATGGACTATAGTATCAACTTTTTTGATGAACTCGTTCAACTGAAGTCCTTGGATCTCCGCCATCTCGAATAACCCGTTCATAACACCAACGGACGAGTCATCGGGTGTGGATAACACTTTATAGATTTCCGATGAGCCATCATCCATTGTCAATAAAAAATCAGTAAATGTTCCGCCAACATCGATTCCAATCTTCATTGATCGTCCTCCCCTAATTGAGATATATTTTCAACCATAGGTTCAATTTAAACCAAATAATGATTAATTAAATGCCACATAATAAATTTATAATATTTAATTGTTGTAGTAGTTTATTAATTCGTATAAAGGGGAAATCTAACTTGCCCACTTAATATATAAATTCATTGGAAGAATCTAATAGAAATCTGGAATAAGCTGATTAGAAATATTTGAGAAAATAACCACAAGAAGGTTTAAACCTGAGTATCGGCTAAGTTAGTAACGAGGCACTTTTTATCAAAATTTTT
>CBFDAW010000155.1:0-6826 GCA_965602865.1 uncultured Thermoplasmata archaeon | reverse complement strand
ACCAATGACATGCCCCTTTCTAGCATCAGGTGAAACATCTAATTTAACATTTAGAGTAATCCTCTCATCTTTTTTGATTGTAACAGGTTCAACGAAATCAAATGAGACTTTCCCATCAACAAATTGACCAACCGCAAGTTGTGTGTGTTCTAAATATATTTCAATATCTTCGGTATCGGCATCAACCGCTGTGCCCGTTCGAGCCGATCTCAGCGAAGAAATAGTGCAATCCCTTCCATCAGCAGTAAATTCAAGTGTAGTTATTTCATTAGCCTCAGAATCCAGATTTAAATTATTATCCCCTTTAGTTTTTTGATGGATCCTTAGTATACCTTCATTAGGGGTGATAATAGTATCAGAGAAGTCAGAATTTCCCTGTGCATCCTGGATATGGAATAATACTAAAGGAGCAGAATTTGAATCCTCAATATAATTAATGGGTAGCAGAGCTTCCAACCGTTTATCTTTCACTACAAGTTGGATATCATCAACTTCAGTTACCCAACCATTCCAGTCATTTTTATTTTTTGCTTCATCAAACCTCTTGAACCTTATATCATATAAATTTTTGGCATTACCTTGTACCTCTAACAAATAGTCTGCTCCAATATCCTTTACGCAATAACCAGTATTTTCATTGTTATCGATATCGAGGAATATATCTACAGCATCTGAGCCATATTTAACTTTATCATCTTCAATTTTTTCGATACCATTTAGCATTCTGCCATATACTTTCAAGTAAAAGAAATAATGTAGTTCATCTTTTGTTGCCTGGTAATTAATCAGGTTTACATTTACATTATCCTTTTGGTCAGAATGGACGTCTGAACATATAGGAATGTTCTCCCAATCATGAAATTTGCCATCGATTATGATTCGGGTAGAATTATTTTCATCCAATTCCCATAAATATAAGGTCAAAGGCATTAGAAATATGATTACAGCTATAATAAAACTAATTATTTTATCTCTATTAGCTTTAGCTCGTAAACTTTTAATTCGACTTTGTTTTTTAGAGTAGTTATTTGTGGAAATTGAAAAACCAGGAATTGTTAAGCCATTACCATTAGTAAGACCATTACCATTAGTTAAACCGTTGCCATTTGTTAGCCCATTACCGTTTATTAAACCTCTGCTATACGATTCTTTTTTGTCGAAATGTACTAGGGAATTTTTAATTAAAAATAAATTTGAATCAAGTCTAGGTCTTTTGCTAAATAGATCATCCCAAAGATGGTGATCCTTTTTATGAATTATTTTCACCCAACCTTTTTAATTCATAGATTATCGCATTAAAACGACTAAATTTTTAAATTTTATTAGACTTAGCTCCGTTTTTTTATTAATATATTTAATTAAAATGTTTTGCTGAGCAACATTTCTATCATGTATAGTATTTATATCATCCTAATATAGCAATTATTACAACTAGTTGGAGAATTTTTTGAGCCATTAAACCATTTACCACAGTATTTTCTTCTAAAGATCGCGATGATAATGAGTGTGATAAATATTGGAATAACAATAATTCCAAACTCTGGGATAACTGTGGCTTCATAATAAGTCATGACATATGCTTTGCCAGCATCCACATATGTATTATTATCAAACCCGGGAGCGCCAATAATTGCATCATTCCAGCCATCGTTATTAACATCACCTGCCCTGGAAACCGACCAGCCGAAATGCTCGCCGGTTGACTTGCCATAACTGATATTATCTGCATTGCTTGCACTGGTATCAGTCATGGATGAACTGCCATAAAATACATAGATCGCTCCAGCATCAACACCTGTAGCATCATTATAAGGGGCACCAATGATTACATCATCATATGTGCCATCGTTATTAAGATCACCTGCTGAGGATACTGAATAACCGAATCTATCACCCACATTAGCCCCTGCAAGTTTAACATCGATCCCAAGCGACGCGCCACCATGACAGATACACACCATCCCCTGACCGTTATTTAAACCCGGCGAACCGATGATTATGGAATCGTTTTTACCGCTTACATTGCCCGCAGAGGCTACTGACCAGCCGAAGTTCTGACCAGCCTTCTTTCCAGTTAATATAAAATCAACAGTATTATCAGGTGTTGCGGAACCATTATAGATATACACTCGTCCTACATCAGTAGGATTATAGTTTGGTGCACCAACTATCACATCATCATGCTTGGTATCATTATCTATATCACCAGCATAGGCCACTGACCAGCCAAAATCATCGCCTATATCTTCTCCATATAAAATTAAGTCAGGCCCACCTAAGGATTCATTTACAATTACATCATCAATAGCCCAATCCAGATTACTATTTGCACCGGTCTCTGAAGCTTCGAGCTTAATCTTCACATCATCATATCCCAGCGCGGAGGATAAACTCACACTACGCTGCGCCCAACCCGAACTTGTTCCTGATACGCTATCGATCGGTGTGGCTTCCCAGGAACCATCGTAATAAAGATAAACCTCAGCGGTATCACCACCACCAGTGACATGATATTCATAGTAATACAAATATGGTGAAGTGGCCTCTGAAAGGTCTAAGGTTGGTGAATATAGAACCCAAGGGCCGGGTACCGTTAATGAGCCGTCCAAGTCTGTCTCCCAACAATTAGCACCAGAATAAGGTGAAATATTGGGTACAGTAGGATCACCAAGCTCCCAAAGGTCGCCGCTGCCCACTGTCCATGCAGTTGTAACACCTTCCAGGGCATCGATTAGATACGGTGTAGTACCACCATCCATGGGATTGCCACCATAATAGATGTACGCTTTATTATCGCCTGGCGCACCGATTATCACATCTTCGTAGCCATTGGCATCATTATCGAAGTTACCTGCAGATGACACGGAATATCCAAATTTGCCGTTTACGGTGCCGCCTATAATATTCAGATCGGCTATCGTATCTCCAAAGCCACCACCAGCTTGAGTAAGATAAATAAACACCCTTCCCTTGCTGTTGTTGTAGCTAGGTGCGCCAACTATCATATCATCATACCCATTATTATCCACATCAGCGGAAGAAATAGACCAACCGAAATCTGCCGCACTCTCGGAAAATGTAACATTTGCATTAATTGGAGATAGCGTGTAACTATTCATCAAACCTGAACCGTAGAAAATATAAACCTTATTAGCTCCTGGTACGCCAACGATAACATCGTCGTATACATCATTATTCAGTTGACCATAGGCTACACTAAAACCAAACTCATCGTTCGTCCCTGAGCTACTTCCGGAAGTGATTTGAGCTAGTCCATTCGAATTAATTATCAAATACCAATCATCGGAAATGCCTTCATCATCGGCGGTGCCAGAATATGCAGTTGCACCCAAGGTATCATTAGCTTTCCATTCGAATCTTATTCGTTCGCCGTCCACATCAAAGGTCACTGTTGCATTACAATTTATACTCCCAGCGGTTGAATAAATCTTCTGGATCCAACCATTAGCATCACCACCGCCCTCGCCACTATCATATACTCCATTACCGTTTTTATCGTACCGATAACAAATGGTGTTACCATTAACATTGTTAGAATCCGTGAAAGTACAGCCAATTTTAACGATCTTTGATTTTTCCACGGTTGTCGGTGGTTGTGGAGGTACAGGGTCACTAATGGTGGGCGCAGCATTTGCTGCCATAGTGAATTGTCCATACGCCCAAGCTGTACCCCAGGCTGCTGTTGCATTGGTGTTGTCCTTTGATCGAACACGCCAATAATATGTAGTGCTCGGCGATAAAGCCGGGCCAGCATATGCGCAACCTGTGGCATTTGAACCCAAGACTGGTGCAGGGTCCCATAGCTCCACCACTGCCCAATCATTATCGCTCCCAACCTCTATTTCATAACCATCAGAGACATCCTCGACATCGGGGTCTGAAAACGTCCAGGAGAAATCAGGTGTAAAATCTGAAACGCCCACAGGGTTCGTTTGACCCTCACATAATAGGTTAGTCGGTGCATTTGGTACGCGATTGTACTCTATGACCAATTTGGGTGTGAGATTAGAATCACCAGTGTAATCGCTTGAGTAAAACGAAGGATTGATGCCGTCAACGGAATCATCATCCGGTTGTTTGAGTATTATGCCATAATTTTGATAGGTGGAATTCACCCAGTTCTGGGTTAGGTTTGTAATCTCCCAGGTCACCCAGCCATAGTTCTCAATGTTCAGGGTTGCATTAGCCTCAGGGGTGGGCTGGAAGTCACCACCTGCTGTGACCCAGTCATTGGTTCCATCCCTACTATTGTAGGTTACACCTGATTCAGTCCATGAATTTGTAATTCTATGAACATCAACGGAGGAGGAATCCGGGGGTGAGAAACCATCCGTGTAAAAATAAAGATATAAAGTAGCCGATATTAGGTCAGCATTAGTTGGAACACTAGATAAATTAAACAGAATCAAAGATCTTTTTATAGTATTGGCCGCCCCAGCTATGATTCGCAAATCGGATGCGGTACCATAATTAGTATTGGCCCCACCACCTGCCATGATGAAAGAATCATTACCTTCGGTTGCGTCAGGTTGAATTTTAATGGTGGGGTCGATTTTGACAGGATAAACGCGGGTTGGGTCCAAAAGCCAATTATACGGTGTTTTGAGATGTAATACATTCTGACCAGTTCCAACTTCTAACTCGTATTGAAGGTTAATACATGCCCCATTGCTGTCGATTGCATATGGCTTTTCTAAATAGAACATTAATTCCTGGGTTTCCACATTCCTGAATTCTATAACTTCTGAGATAGTCATTTCGGAGCTCTTAAGTTTTTCACCATTGCACCACATTTCAATATTATTGCTATAATTAAAAATACTGGCAAAATTGAATGTAAGTGAATTGATGGCTGGTCTTAATATGTTCGGCAATATTGGTTGTGTATATAGAATTAGATTCTCTTTCAATTGTGTTTGGTAGTGTGAATATTCTAAATCAATATCCGGAAAAATATTCTCGTAAATAATTCGATGGTCCTCAAATCTCGCAATCGTATCGTTTAATTTTGAAATTGAAAATTTTTCATTTTCTATCTGGTATGCTAATTCATTCCCTTGGAAACTAAGCTCGGTATCATTTATACAGAACTTAATCCCGTCTCCATAATGTGGTTTAAAAGCGTGTTTGAAATATGTTGAGTATAAATCCCCTTCTAAACCATATTCGTAATTACTCAGACCACTGACCTGGTTAAGTGATTGTACCTTGCCGGCAGGTATATAACTGCCACCAGTTTTTATGATTAATTGCTTGGGTATTGGTTTCAATCCTTGAATTTCGAATGGGGCTTTTATGGTATCTTTTTCATCGTTCCAGGCTTTGATATAAAAGAATAATTTCATACAATTTTGGCCAGGATGTTGCACTCCCAAATTTGACAGATCTATAGTTGTTTCTAATCGCCTTGAATCAATACCCACTGGTACATTTGTAATATATTGCCAGTTATTGTTTTGCGTTCCTCCAACTGTTATTAAACCTCCTAACTCGCCAGTATCAAAAATATAACAATTGCTTTCAAGAATCCGCCCGTTCTTACCAGTGATCTGTATTAGGTAATCTGCACCGATGTTATGTGCTTCTAAATAACAACCTGTAGTTGGATTCTGGTCTGTATCTAAAAATATGTAAGCGGAATCTTCGCCTAGTACCTGAGGAAGTGGTATTTTTTCTCTAATCTCCTGAGAAATCGCATTTATATCTTTTTCATCAATTATTTCCGGCGTGATTTGAGAATGAGTTACACTCTCTATTGAACTTTTTTCAACAAATTCAGGTTTTACTGGGACGGTTGTGCCACCCATCATCGTACCTTCTACTTCAAAGTATAATGATAAATCGCCCTCACTATAAGCGAGCCGATATTCATTCATATCAATATTTTTATTCTTCACAGAATCCTGGTCATTATCTAAATAACTGGATATATCTTTCCAATCATCAAAAGCTCCGTCAATTACTATCCGTTCAGACACTTCACCGATATATCTCAAATTGATTTCAGAATTAATTATAACAGGTATATCCGAATCTGTTGTGATGTCCCCTGTTCCTTCAAGCTTCACACCAATAACATGCCCCTTTTTAGCATTAGCTGAAACATCTAGTTTAACATTCAATTTTGCAGTCTCATCTTTTTCAATTGTTACAGGTTCAGCGAGATTAAATGAGACTTTCCCATCAACAAATTGACCAACTGCGAGTTGAGTATTGTCACAATATAACCTAATATCTTCAGTATCAGCATCAACCGCCGTGCCCGTTCGGATCAGTGTCAATGAAGAAATAATGCAACCACTCCCTTCAGCAGTAAGTTCCAGTGTAGTTACTACATTATCCTTAGAGTTCAAATTTAAAATTTCATCCCCTTGAGGTTTTTGAAGGATCCTGAGGATACCTTCATTTGGGGTGATGATGGTGTCAGAAAAGTCCGAATTTCCATAAGCATCCTGGAGATGGAATAATACTAAAGGAGCAGAATTTGAATTCTTTATATAATTTATTGGCAGCTGGGCTTCCAGTCGTGTTTATTTAACAAAAAATTGGATATAATAAAAAACGGTTACCCCAACAAACCAGTCCAATATATTTTTTTCTTAGTAAAAAAACATTAAACTTGTGTCATATAAGTTTTTGGCATTACCTTGTACCTCTAACAAATAGTCTGCTCCAATATCCCTTACGCAATAACCAGTATTTTCATTGTTATCTATATCTAGGAATATATGTACAGCATCTGAGCCTAATTTAACTTTATCATTTTCCATTTTCTCGATACCATTTAGCATTCTGCCATATACTT
>CBFDAW010000154.1:0-6828 GCA_965602865.1 uncultured Thermoplasmata archaeon | reverse complement strand
ATAGGCCCGGAGATGTCAATGTGAAACTGCCCCAACACCACCGGCCGAAAGGGCGATATTTAATATCCTACTTGTTGCCTGTCTGCAGCTTACGGCCTAAAATGTTTCGTAGCTTCTGTGGTTTTTTCTTGGCCAGCGGAAGGTGTTTCGATCTCACTGGAAAATCCGCATCTGACTAATTCTTGCTTGAAAATTGGTCGATGGAATAGCCTACCCAGTATATAAATAACAACCAAGATTTGATTTCTTTTGCTCAAATCTAACTCAGCAACTTTTTCACCAATGGACTCATAAATATCCTTTTTATGTGGTGTGGATTTATAATAGATCTTGGAAGGTGGTAGGTCTCGCTCGCGAAGTTGGCCAAGATCTGTAAGTGCTTTTAGGTATCCCGTTATTACTAATTTATGATAATTATGGCCCTGACCCTTTAACTCACGAGTGATGCCACTGATTGATTTTGGATCGTTTTTGATCAAATCAAAGATGATTTCTCCAAGAGATTTTTCAATTGGTAACATATGTACACAAATATGAATTTTTAAGTTGAAATCTTCGAATTTTTAAAAATTTTTTAGATTTGGAGAATTTAGACACCCAGGGATCTAAGATTACCTGAGCGGATAACCCATTAGGTAAACAACTAGGTAATACATAAGCCTTTCGGGTAACAAATCAGGTGTAGAAATCTCTTTATTTGTTAAATGCAATTCACTTCCTCCCCCACTGTTTTTAAAGCAAAAGGGATGCACACAATTCAATTAATGTATGAGAGGATGCTATCTATGAGAACTAAAGATTTAGGTTTCCGACCCGAAAGTCAACAGGATGATGAGGCTGACATTCTACTGAGTAATAAACCGGTTAGTCTTTCTGCTTCTGATGCTACAGACGTTACCTTATTTGTACGAACATCTGGTGAGGAGATCCAAAAATGGGATAAAAAACGTATTTTTGATACGCTGGTTAGAGAAACAGATATACACGATGATGCTGCTATGATAATTGCAACTGAAGTAGAAAAACTTATTTCTAGTTTAGATATAGAAAATCTTACAGCGCCCCTCATCCGCGAATTAACAAATGCCAAATTAGTCGAATATGGTTTAGAACGCATTCGTCGTCAACACACACGATTGGGTGTACCATTATACGATGTTAAGAATATGATTTTTAATGCTAATAAAGAGAATGCAAATGTGCCCCATGGACCAGAAGCCACTAATATGCGCTTGGCTGAACAAATTAAAAAGGATTATGCATTAATTGAGATATTCCCCCAGGAGATTGCAGATGCCCATATGCGTGGAGATATTCATCTTCATGATCTGGGGATGGTCGATAGACCATATTGCAGCGGACAATCACTTGAATATGTTAAAAAATTCGGTTTATCATTACCAAATGCCTTATCGATCGCAAAACCAGCGAAGCATCCGGAAGTATTGATTGAACAAATAATCAAGTTCTCAGCGGCGCTCCAGGGGCATTTCGCCGGTGCCATTGGTTGGGATGCATTTAATATTTTTTTAGCTCCATATCTGCAAGGTGTGGATGAAACCCGGATGAAACAATTGGCGCAGATTCTAATCTTTGAATTCGCCCAGCAGGCGGTGGCACGAGGTGGACAAAGTATCTTTTCAGATCTAAATCTATATTGGGAGATACCAAAACATTTCTTGGATGTACCCGCGATAGGCCCTGAGGGTAAATTCACTGGGAATAATTACGAAGATTATATCGAAGAATCACAAAGGTTTGTTAATGCACTGTTTTTAGTATACAGTGAAGGCGATGCACAAGGTAGACCCTTCTTCTTCCCGAAACCTAATGTACATATAACCGAGCGTTTTTTCGGAACATCAGACCACGACGAATTTCTTAATACCATTTCATCTGTTGCTTCTACTATGGGAAATACATATTATGTATTTGACCGTGGTGATACTGCTAAAATCAGCGAGTGCTGCAGGTTATCCTTTAAATTGGATGAAAATGACCTCCTAGATGCCAAAGAACCCTGGAAAATGAGGTACTCTGCAATGCAAAATGTAACTATTAATCTACCACGGATTGCATTTATCGCTGATGGTGATGATACAAAACTCTATGAAATCCTGGAAGATAGGATCAATCTGGTAGCTAAAGCGCATCTGAAAAAGAAGGAGTTCATAACGAAACTCCTAAAAATGGGCAAAACTGGCCCATTAGGGTTATTATCTATGGATCTTGACGGTGAACCCTATTATCGCTTACGGCGGGCAACATTTTTATTGGGTATGCTTGGATTAAATGAAATGATCCAATATCATACCGGTCAACAACTCCACGAATCAAAGGATGCCCTGAAATTGGGCTTAAAAGTTATTGCGCATATGCACAAATATGGAAAAGAAATTGGTTCAAAATATGGCATTCATATGCCCCTTGAACAGACACCTGCAGAATCCACGGCGTATAGATTGGCAAAACTTGATATGCGGTATTATCCGCTTCAGACGCCAATTGTGTTAAAAGGAATACGTGAAACTGGTGAGATATATTATACAAATTCCACTTACTTAAATGTCTCCGAACCCATAGATTCAATCGCACGTGTTAAAAAAGAAGGATTATTTCATAATTTAATTGAAGCCGGCGCATTATCCCATGTTTGGCTAGGTGAATCCCAACCAGATCCTATTGGACTTGCAAACTTTGTAGTTAAAACCTTTAAAAATACTCAGAATGCCCAGATCGCATTCAGCCCCGAATTCACTTCGTGTTTGTCATGCAAACGAGTCTCACGTGGATTGTATGAGAAATGCACCTACTGTGGTTCGGAAGCAGTAGAAGGCATCACACGGGTTACTGGGTTCTTTTCTAAAACCAATAGCTGGAATAAAGGTAAATTAGGAGAATTGAAGCAGCGAAATCGAGTTGGATTGATGGCTGCTAAATAGTATTTGATAAGGGTCAACTACTATTTTTTTAAAAAAAAGGAGAGTGCTTTAATGGCAACATATATAAAATTTTTCTGGCAAGAAAATTGTACGCAATGTGGATCTGCAAAGGAAGTATGTAATAAATTGATCGAAAAGGATATTCTTGTTAAACTATTTGATATAGGTACCGTTGATGGTATGACCGAAGCAGCCTTCCATGAGGTTCTTTCAACACCCACTATGATAATTGTAGATGACCAGGAAAATGAACTGCAATCATGGCGCGGCATCTCTCCTTCATATGATGAAATCGAAGAAAATCTAAATGTACTTTTTGAATGAGCTTTTTTTTTTGGATTTATTTAATTAAGTAACTTTACTACAAAATATTATATCGTTGTGCATAGATTATGTTTTAGAGGTACGTAGGTAATTTAAAATATATAGTAATTTTAAATAGTACCTAGAATATTAATATATCATTAAAAATAATTATTAAAATGACATCATAAATTGAAACTCAATTTCTAAAGATCGAGTGAAATAAATGACAAAAAAATCCACGGAAAATCGAAAATGTCCAATGTGTGAGCACTCCGAATTTACAGAAATCAGTGAAAATTTTATTCAGTGTGATAATTGCAAAGTTTTAATCGATTTTAAAAACCATAAGCTCCATGTTACTCAATGCCCCCTATGCGACTCCAAAGATCTCATACCGTTACCCAGCGGCAATATTCGATGTAGAGGATGTAATAACTCATTTGTAGCATGTAAGATGGATGATTAAATTATCAATGTCTTGAAATTTGACTTATAATAATTTGGATAAACTGTGCCGCAAGCGCTGCAGTATTCCCGTTATCATATGGCGGTGAGACCTCAACTATATCTGCACCAATTAAGTTGGGTCCCAGAATTTCAATAGCTTTCCTGATTTGCCAGGGTGTTAAACCAAAATATTCTGGATTACCTACACCCGGTGCATAAGCGGGATCTAAAACATCCATATCCAAAGATAAATAGATACTTTTTATACCTAGGTATTCTTGTGCTTCTCGAATTATTTTTTCTATTCCAAGATCATTTATGGAATCTGCATCATAGATTCGAAGTTTCGTATCTTCCAATACTTTCGCTTCCTCTGCAGAATATGATCTTATGCCCACGGATACTATTTTATCCATCCCTACCAACTCAGCTAATCGACAAGCAACACTGGCGTGACTATATTTTTCATCTAAATAACTATCTCGGAAATCTAAATGTGCGTCGAGATATACAACCCCGATTTCCTGGTCTTTTTCCTTATTGAACTCAGAAAGAGTTTCAATTACAGGGATAGTGATCGAATGTTCACCCCCAAGCGTTAATAAGAACTTGCCAAGTCTAATCACATCTTGAATAACACTTGGTAATTCACGTACCAATTCGGAAATATTTGAAAAATTTTTGGTGTCACCCATGTCATGGATTCGAACATCTTCAAGATTTAAATTATATTTATATAAAAAGGTTTCAAAATTATAACTCTCTTGGCGTATTGCCCTGGGCGCTTGCGCAGAACCACTGCGGTGTGAACTCGTACCGTCAAATGGTACACCTAAAAGCACCACTTCGCTTTCTTCAAAATTAGCTACCGCATCAGCAAAGAGATATTCGGGTTCACCCAACGGCGTCACCTGATTCTGTATTTAAAAATATTAATTAAAATTAAGATATTAACACGGTTATACTCTGGTGATCATTTTTCGACCTAACGCTTCCATGTAATGGATCTCTTTTCCTGATTCCAGTTCACCTTTTAAATCTTCTGGAATTGGAACATTAAATGTTTCGTAGCTTTCCAGATCCATTAACTGTACCTCTTCGCCCATAACTGCAATCACTTGGGCATTTCTTTTATCAATAATTGGAACTTGGACTTTATGCGTAACTGGATGAACCGCACTGCGTTTTCTACCATCAAAGACACCAATGGCAACTATCCTAGCTTTTGCTTCACCGTGTTTCCCAGGTTTTGAGGTGGAATATTCGACAATCTTACACGGTTCATCATCGATTATGATATATCTATTGATCTTTAGTGTTCTAACCTCAGCGACTGTCTTTGACATAATAAATCACGGTCCCTAATAGAGCTTCTTATAATTATAAATTATTACTCAAGATAATGTTGAAAATATAGGCACCTGCTGCAAATTTGTGCATGCTATATAGGGCTGGTAAGTTAATTTGAATAGAATTAATTTATGCTGGGAAGAATAAAAGAGTAAGGTGTGAGGTGTGAGTACGCTACGATGAGATGTTGTTTGCAATCGCTTGAGGTGTGAAGGAGAGACTAATACGATATTAAAACAATTATAATCGTTGGTTGGAGTGTGGGAAGATTCTAACGAGCCCTCGTACCAGCGAGTAAATTCATTAACACTTCATAGCGGTCTCACCCTCGCACCAGCGTATAATGTCATTAAATAATCAAAGCGGTCCTGCCCTCCTCCCAACGATTATAATCATCATAATATTATAGTGGTCGATCAATATTTAATCGAACATCCCGATCCCTATTCAATTACGCCGGTTTGCACAGCAAGATCTTCTGCAGCTTCATAGGTTAGGCCGCCGCTTAAGATAGTATATCTATCCGGTCGAATGGTATGGGCAATGGTTAAAGCCTCTATTATAAGTTCGTCCTCAATTTTTAGATCCTTAGCAGTTACTGGGACCTTAAGTTTTGTCAGAGCGTTGCGTATCTCCTTCCAGTTACCACCGTGTAGATACATTACCATGATTGTCCCCACTGCACATTGCTCACCATGCAACGCAGGTTTTGGAGCAAGTCGGTCTAATGCATGCGAAAACATGTGTTCGCTGCCGGATGCCGACCTCGATGACCCAGCGATGCTCATCGCAACACCAGAGGATACCAGTGCTTTTGCCACTAACCAAGCAGATTCTTCAAGGCGGGGTTTGATCATCTCCGCATTTTCTAATAGCATCTTTGCTGTTAGCTCGGATAACATGGCAGCTGAACTGCTAAAATATTCATTTCGTAATTTTTTCGCCAACACCCAATCTTTTACCGCCGTAATATTTGAAATAATATCTCCACATCCTGCGGCAAGAAGTCGATAAGGTGACTCGGAGATAATTTTTGTATCTGCCACTACCGCAAATGGTGAATGTGTATTGAACGATTTTCTATTATTATTATCAAGTATAGATGCCTGAGAGGAGACTATACCATCATGTGATGCCGCTGTGGGTACACTTAAAAATGGTTTCTTGGCTTCATAGGAGGCTAATTTAGCAATATCAATGGGTCTGCCACCACCTACACCAAGCACGAACCGTGCCTTCACCTCTGAAATCACTGATTTTACTTGGGTTAGGTTATCTAAGTCAGCTTCGGTAATCACCGCTTGCCAGGCGTCATACTTCTCCGAAACTAATACTTTCTCAACACGGTCTCCGGCTATGCGTTTAGTAGTTTTATCTACTACTAAAACTGCTGAGCCTTTTAATTGTAATGATCTACAGATCTCACCTATATTTTCTATTACACTATGCCCGATGGTCACATGCCGTGGTAGTTCCATTGACTTGGATTTCTCACCATTATGTCTTCGACCATTATTCGTACCCTTTTTTGTTGGCTTTTGTAAGCCGGATTTGTCCCGGCTCTTTGGCTCTTTTTTCTTCAAGCTATGACCTCGATGTTTTAAGTAAATGTTAGAATTTTATGATTACGTATTAATTGTTTAACAATTAAAGATTTTTCAATTAAATTTGAATTTACTATGATGAATCTCCTCTCATAAAAAAATTACTATAAAAATGTATCTATTATTACAGTATCTCCGAAAGAATTTTGTTGATTTATTAAATTCGATCTGGCTATTGC
>CBFDAW010000153.1:0-6861 GCA_965602865.1 uncultured Thermoplasmata archaeon | reverse complement strand
ATGGTGATAACTTTACGCGAGATGAAGAGATCATGTTCAATGGCTCAGGCTCTAGCGATCCTGACGATGACGAACTTAATTTCACATGGGATTTTAAGGATGGTACTTTTGGTTACGGAATGATCACTATGCATCAATATTCCGAGAACGGTACATATAATGTCACACTCGAGGTAAGTGATGGACAATATTCTGATACTGCCCAGGTGGTTATTAGAGTAGGTCCAGGTGATATAATAAATACCCCTCCTACCGCCATTATCTCAGAACCGGCTAGGTTATCCTCACACGAAACTAACCAAATTGTAAACTGTTCCGGGTACCTTTCATTTGACCCGGAAAACGACCCGCTGATATATGATTGGGATTTTGGTGATGGTTCCGAGCATGCCAATGAAGAAAATACCACTCATAAATTTACCACCGAGGGAATTTACCTGATCAGGTTAACGGTAAGTGATGGGGTATATAATGATACTGATTCGGTTTTAATCTCTGTAGTAGCTGGAGATATTAATAATTCAGCCCCAACTGCAGTGATCGTAGAACCGAGTACCGGAGATGTGTTCGTGATCAATGAGGTGATTTACTTCGACGGCTCGAATTCATCAGACCCTGATGGAGACAAATTAACCTATAGTTGGAATTTTGGCGACGGTAATTATGGAAATGGTATTAATGCTACACATCAATACTCAATCGCCGGGATGTATACTATAATATTGGAAGCGAGTGATGGTGAGTTAAACGATACTGATCGGGTCGTGATTATTATTAAGATTCAACTAAGATCAATTTCAAGTAGTAGGTCGAGTTCTAATTCCAAACTAGAATCTTCAGATTCAAGTACCCTCTGCGAACCATCCGAACCGGAAATGAGTGATTGTAAACAAAAAACAGACGATGGTAAAAAGATCAAAGGCTTAATTTTCAAAGGATTTATATAATCTTTGTACATTTATCATTGCAAAGGACAGAGTTTGAAAGGAGGGAGTTTATCTACAATCAATTGTTTATTAGTAGGGTGTGGAAAAAATGGATAATTATTCCATTTATAATCTTATTGATCGGAATACTTTTTACGAGTAATACCGTTTCCAGCCAGAGCGCTGAAAACTCCCTTAATGTTATCAAAGAAGCATATAGTGCTGAAAAGTTCTCCGGTACCTTAAAAATGGAAGGTACTTTTCCCGTCGAGGTTTTTGAGATTAAAATTATATTTTTCAAAGGAACAAAAAAAGTAGATGAGAGTATAGATAAAACCGTGGATAGTTCCTGGAGCTACCAAACAGATGTCACAACCTGGGCATTAGGTGAATATGATGTTCGATTAATAGCACATGACAACAATCAAACCGTGATAGGAGAAACATCTTTTAAAATCGATATAGAATCCCAAGTAGAATCTGGAACTATGCAAGGCGAAATCTTTGAGGATGAGTTTATAAAGAAATTCAAAGACAAGAAATTTTCAGACAAGCTAAAAATGGAGAAAATAGTATCGGATGAAGTTTATTCAATCCTAGTCAGAATTTTAAAAGACGGTGAAACTGAAGTTGAAAAGACTTCGTCAAATATAAAGAATTCCTGGAGTTTTGAAACCTCTGTAAAGGATTGGGATGAGGGCAATTATGATATATTACTGACTGCAAAAGATCAATCCAATTCAACATTAGATTCTACGTCAATTCCAATAAAAGTAGAGGAAGAAGAACCATTTTATATGCCGCTGGTTTGCGCGATCATGCTTATAATATTCATTATTCT
This sequence comes from uncultured Thermoplasmata archaeon, assembly GCA_965602865.1. Lineage (GTDB taxonomy): Archaea > Thermoplasmatota > Penumbrarchaeia > JAEHCK01 > JAEHCK01 > CBFDAW01. The sequence continues at coordinate 5,094 of CBFDAW010000153.1, read as the reverse complement.
TATCATTGTCTTTTTCATAATATCCTTGTTGAAGAAAAAAAAGATACTAGCTAACCTTAAATTTGGACCTAAAACAGTCGTTAAGAAATTACCAATGATGTCATTCGTATCCATGCTGCTTACACTTTTTTTCGTAATTTCCGGCTTAGCAGTATGTATGACCGCAAACCTGGACCTAATTGGTTTTATACTATTTCTCACTGCACTTGGACTATTAATGCTGGTAACTTATTGGACATTCTCGAATAGAAATTATCCGCATTTTATATTGTATTTGATTTTCGCGATACTTTCATTAATAGCGGTCTCACTTTCTGCACTATGGTCGGACGCTGATGCCTTTGGATTGTTCATTGCACTTTGGTTAATATCGACTGCACTAATTATTTATTTTATTTCAATTTTTATATATTGGTTAACTTCACGCCGCGGGTTTTTAATCGCGCTCGTTACCGTCATACTTTCTCTGGTGTTTTTTATACTTCAGATAATTTTTATTGTATTAGCGGTCTTCGAATTCATAGATTGGTGGCTTACCGTGGTAATTGGTAGCGTGTTTTTGGCTATATTGTTATTTATTAGTTGGGCAGTGTTACGTGGCGACATATTCTATTTTGAGACCCGAGATGAGAGCCAGACACACCGTGGTTGGAGAAGGACACTCAATATGTTCGATATCATTAGTATTCCCCATGGGCTTCTAAAACGCGATCATGACCGTAAGGTCATGGGGAAGATATCATACGAACAGACCCAGGATAAAAAAGTGCGTATGGAAGTGATCCAGATCCGTGACTGGGAGTCGCTTTCCGGCCGTACGCAGGGGCGGCGATTGATGGGTGTATATGTAAGCAAAATGCGAGGTAAAGAAGGCCCACCATTTAATAAACACCGCGTTGCAAAATCTGTGAAATATACGATCTACAGCTCGGATACAAACCTGGATGATAAACTTGAACTTAGCAAAGCATTTGGATTCGTAGTCCAGGATAGTGGTAAAGAACGCGGGCTGGATTATTACGATCTTGAACTAGTCCATCGTCCGTTTCTTGGGCTTGGGACACCCATGGGCTCGGATAAGAAGAAAGATTACGATAAAGACTCTGGCTATGCCCGTGACAGCGATAAAGACAAGGACCGCGAGCGTGAGCACCGGTATGATTATGAACATGAACGTGAGCGTCATAGAAAAGAGGAAGAACGTGAATCCAAAGCAGCGTATGAGCGTGACCGTGAGCGCGAGCGCAGCAGAGACCGATATTCCGAACCTGACGAGGACCTAGAGGACTGGGACGCTGCGGATCGTGGTCGCCACCGAGAGCGTAGTCATGAGCATGAAACCAGAGAAACGCGCGAAACCAAAACAGAGAAGCCCAAGAAACGACCACCACCGCCGAAAATAGTTGGAGACGCATAGAATACATAGTATTAGAAACATCCCAAGGAGATTTCCATATGGCAAAGGATTGGAAAACCGAGTTGAAGGAAATAATAACATCCCAGCAAAAAAGCATCAAGCAAGTGATCGATGATCGTGAGAAACGCGAAGCTGAACGGTTGAAGAAGATTTCTGAGATAAAAAACATTATTAAACCACGGTTGGAATTTATTAAAGAATTAATCGAGAAAGATAAATATTTATTAGCAACTTTTGATGAAAGATCATCCGGAGAACATGATACAGCTAGTACCCCCATGCCGGAGATAAGAATAACACCTTCGCCGCCAAAGGATGAGCGTGCACAGTTTATAGAAACCGCTAAGCGTGGTGAGCTTGTAAAGGTGCCCAAGATCATGGAGGGGCCGGCTGAGCTGGCACTGATTATGCCTGCATTGTCCGATGTGAACCGGCTGGACCTCATGTACCAGATCGAGTTTTCGGATGAGAAGCCAGTAGTCCATTCGTTCGATTTATTACCTTCAGGTAAGATGCAGAATAACGGCTCGGCTCATGATAAATTTGACGAGTTTGTCCAGGATACCATTAAACGGTTTCTTTTAAGCTGGTTCACGCGAAAAGAGGGTACCGAGCTGGATAAAGAGCGGAAGTTCACGCTTATTATCGAAGGTCATGGGTTGAAATAATGGAGATCTATGCAAACCTTTAATATTTTTATACTTAGGCGGTAACGGATTTGGTTAAAAAACTTTTAAGGGTAAGTAAAAAAGCAGGCCATAGATTTGGTACTGCACCTGTATTTTTAACATCGGTTTGTACAATCGTAGGTGCAATAATGTTCTTACGTTTCGGTTATGCAGTGGGAAATTTAGGTTTGCTCGGGGCGTTATTCATCATAATATTGGGTCATTTGATTACTATCCCAACAGGTTTGGCGCTTTCGGAGATTGCTACCAATCTTAAGGTAGGTGGTGGTGGGGAATATTATATAATCAGCCGTTCGTTCGGCACCACAATCGGTTCAACTATTGGTGTAATGTTATATTCCTCTCAAGTGATTTCAATTGCTTTTTATATAATTGCATTTTCTGAGATCTTTAAAGCAGACTTCTTTATACCACTGGGAAACTTGTTCCAGCCTTTTATCGAGATTTTTGAAAATACCACGACATTATCATTCGAACCGAGGATTGTCAGTTTGGTAGTGACCCTAATTTTAGTTTCATTGATCTTAAAAAGAGGCGCAAAGATCGGGATTACGGTTCTTTGGGGGATCTTCATTTTATTGATTGGCGCCGTAATTGTATTTTTATTAGGGAGCCCCATCAATGGTGGTAGTAATGGAAACCCGGCCGCAACCATAGGTAATGCTGCTAGCTTTCCAATAGTGTTTGCAATATGTTTCCCAGCATTTACAGGTATGACCGCGGGCGTTGGTCTATCCGGTGATTTGAAGAACCCGCGTAAATCGATTCCAAATGGTGTATTATTGGCGATCACCGTGGGCTTGATTATTTATATTGCAGTAGTTTTAAAACTATATCTTAGTGCTCCATTAGATGATTTGGCAAGTAATCAACATATAATGTTTAATATTGCGTTATTTGGGCCGATCATATTACTGGGCTTAGCCGCTGCTACGGTATCCTCTGCCATAGGTTCTACCCTGATCGCGCCTCGAACTTTACAGGCACTGGGAAATGATAAAATATTTCCACATAAAAAGTTAAACGCATCCTTGGGTGCAGGAGTGGGGAAAGAAAACGAACCCAAAACCGCAACCTATCTTTCTGCGTTAATCGCAGTAGTATTCGTGCTTTTTGGTGATTTAAATGTAGTTGCTTCAATAATTACTATGTTCTTTTTAATTACTTATGGGTCCGTATGTCTTATTTCATTTTTGGAGCATTTTGCAGGCAACCCATCATATCGACCAACTTTCCGTACAAAATGGTATCTTTCGTTTATGGGTGCGGTATTATGTTTCTTTATGATGTTCCAGATTCAACTTATGTATGCAATCATCGCAATAATAATTATGCTAGTAATTTATAAAAGTCAACAATATTCACACCGAGAATCCAGAAGTTTTGCGGTGATCTTTCAGGGTGTGATGTTTCAACTGAGCCGTTGGATGAAAATTGCACTACAAAAATCAGGTTCTACACCTGATAAATCCAATTGGCGGCCATCAGTGATTGCGATCTCCAGTCATGCCGTGGATCGAGCGGCACCAAAAGACCTTCTACGTTGGATCTCGGATTATTATGGGTTTGGAACCCTTATACATTATATCAAAGGTCGTTTGGATAAAAAATCGGTAAGAAATTCGAGCCGAATCCAGAAAGAACTTGTGGAGCAAATTAGTGTTTCCGAATCAAATTATTCTGTTACCACCGTGGTCTCTCCATCTTTAAGGACTGCAGTTGCCCAGGTGGTACAATTCTCTGGTGTCTCAGGATTAGATAATAATACAATTCTATTCGAATTCAATAAAAATCGTACTGAGGAACTGGAAGAGATTGTGGATGGCTGTAAATTAGTAAATGCCGTACGGTTTAACATCTGCGTCTTACGGTCAACTGAACATAATTTCGGGTTTAAGGAAAGAATTCATATTTGGTTAACGAGAGACGATTACCGTAATGGAAATTTGATGATATTATTATCGTTTATTGTTATAGCGCATCCTGACTGGGAAGATTGTAAAATCACAATCTTTACAGCATTTCCAAAGGCAAAACAGGATGAACGGATCAGTAAAATCAAGCATTTGATTGCAAAAGGGCGATTGCCAATTACATTGAAAAATGTAGAATCGTTCACATATACTGATAAAGAATCTTTTAATAAATTAATTTATAGAAAATCAAAGAATGCAGACTTGGTAATAATCGGTTTTACACAAAAGCAACTGGATGAAATGGGTATCGATGTTTTCAAACAACATGAACGATTACGCGAAACATTATTCATCAATGCCGGTGAGACTATACAAATATCTTAATCTCACTCATTAATCCTTAAAAGCACCCCATTGTATAATAATAAAAAACGGTTATTTCTTTTTTTTATGGTATCCATAGGTCCAGATAAGAATTAGAATGATCGTGATCGATGGTAATATTACAGAACTATAACAGCCTGTGCCTATCTCTTTTTTCGGCTCCGGATATGATATATTCAAAGTAATATTAAGAATTTTATCAAGGTTGTTGTTTTGCCATACAAAAGTATATTCTCCAGATTTAACCGAGAGTATGTCGGATTTATTTGAGATATCAGTTTCGGGATTTCCTAATCTATTGCTATCTTCCTTTACTATATAAAAAATCACTTCATCATTTTCTTCAAAATTCGTTATAGTCCAAGTATAATTGATCTCTCCTTTACCCGACTCGATTAGCTCTTGATGATTTTCAAGAGCTTCAACATAAACGGTTTTTTCTATAGCACCACTTTCAGCAGATGAAAAAGATAAAATACCGATTAACATAGTTGATAAAATTAGAATACAAACCAATATTACACCGAAATCTTTGTTCATCCTTAAGACCTACTGCGATTTATTTATATTAATAATCCAATGATTATAAATAATTTTTCTTTGTGATATAATTATAATCGTAAAATTATAATATATTAAAAAAAAATTATATTAGCCTAAGAGCCTGTCTGAGTATTAATTATTGATC
>CBFDAW010000152.1:0-6878 GCA_965602865.1 uncultured Thermoplasmata archaeon | reverse complement strand
ATAACCGAGCTTTTACGCCCATCGCTGACATATATTGCTCAATATCAAAGTTCAAGATTTAATAATTGGCTTAAAAAAGTAAACTAATTAAAGTTGATTAATACAATAGATTTTTTTTCGATTTAAGGTTTCGAGTAAATTATTTTTTTTATTTAATTCTACTTTTAAAGAGAGAATTCCACCAATCTACTAACTGGTGGTAGTGGAATTCTCTATTATAAGAAACTAAGAAGAAAAATACCAACATTATCAAAGGGTCAACCTGTACCAGAATTATTTACTTATTCTTAATCGAAGATAGCCGAGCATGCCACCTGCCTATAGTGAGCATAGCGAACGATGACCTGTGGTGCGGGAACGCATGTTGACATTAATAAAATATTAATTTTTTTAATTATATATTAATTATTACTTATTCCATTTTTATTATAAATATTTGTAAAATTCACTATACTAAGTTGTAATATTATTCAGTGAAACCTTTTAAAGTTCTTTCTCTAAACTACGTATATATGAAAAACCTTAGAGTGAGGACAATCGATGGATAGCTTAAATAAAAGATTTGGCAAGAATTATACTTCAAATTCTAAATTAAAAAGGCAATTAAATAATAGACATTTAAATTTAGGACTAACCAATGGCAATAGCTTAACCAACGGTATTGGGTTAACTAATGGAAACGGTTTAACAAATGGTAATGGGCTTACTAACGGCAATGGCTTGACCAATGGTAACGGGCTTACTAACGGCAATGGATTAACCAATGGTAACGGCTTGACAAACGGCAATGGGTTAACCAACGGTAACGGGTTTACATTAACTCGGATGCATTATCCAAAATTAAACCGGAAAACGATTATCATATCATCCTTAAAAATTAAAACCCGTAATAAAAAGGTAACAAGTGCCATACTTGGAATATTTCTAATTTTACTACCTATAATCATTTATTCAATTGAATTGGAGAATAATTACGACTCAAAAAAGATTGTTATTGATAATGTTTTTAATGATTGGGATCAAAACCATATACATTTTGACAACGTGCTTGATCAACATAATAATACCAATATCGATCTAGTTGGCTATCAGGTCCAAAACACCAAAAATTGTTTAGCTTTCTATATAGAAGTATATGGAAAACTCTTTAAAGGTATTAAGAATGGTTCTGTGATTTATCCAGATAATATTTGCCTGTTAATCGATGTAGATTCCAATCCGATGACCGGTTATGCTTCTTTTGGGCTTGGGGCTGAATATTTAATAACTCTTTTTGGTGCTTCTGGTTTGCTCACACAACAGAAGCTATACGAATTTGACCCTCTTCTGGGTACTTGTAACGAGGATTGGTCAGGTTGGAAATATATTTCAAATGTTGCAATAGGTATCGATAGGTTCAGGCTAGAAGGCAAAGTTATCCTACCATTATACGGAACCCATTTAGGATTAAATAATATTAATGCTATTATTATCACTCAAGATCATTTTGGAAATCACGATGTTTCGGATTCGATTATCAGCACAAGACAAAATATATTAACGGCAACTATAGTCAGTGATCTTTCACCATTAATCAACGCCGGGGAGAAGAACAATATTTTTATGTCTATTGAGCTCGCTTCACAACAAATTGATACCGATGCCATTGTAATTAAAAAAATGGTATTTGAGCGACTTGGAAATACTGATGATGACATCATCGAAAACTTGAAATTGATTATTTCTGAAAAGCCAATGAATAGATATGAAAACCCTGATGAAATAATGCAATTCAATCTTACCAATAATGATGTGCTCTATCAAGCTAAAAACGATACTATACCATTGGAAGCTAAGAATAAATTTAAAAATGGATTAAATACTTACGAATTTACTCCACCGCTTATTTTGACTCCTGGGAATAAAATGTGTATCCAGGTTATATTGGACCTCTCTGCTTTGGCTAAACCGCAATCATGTTTGGGATTAAAACTTAAAGCGATTTATGCCGTTAACACAACTGTTACTATTACTCAATTAAATCAACAATTGGCATATATAAGTAAAATACCAGATAAAATAACAATCGATGGTGCGTTTAGCGATTGGGATAACATTGTTAAACAACCAGATAACGATGATAAGCAAATTTCAAACCCCGATTTAGATATACAAAATTTCGCTCTATCAAATGATGATGAAAAAATCGATTTCTATTTTAAGGCTGATGGATCGCTTCTTTCGGCGGATATGTTGCCAATTACATTATCCCCTATTAATTATAAGTTTGGTTCCGATACGCCCAAAGATGGACTAAATAATAGTTCAAATAATCACACTTCAGCCTCCATTCCAAAGGAATTCATTACAAAAGATACTCTCCATATATTTTTAGATACCGATCAAAATCCATTTACAGGTTACCATCCGAATTGGCTGCCTATTGGTGGAGATTATATGGTGGAGATAACTGGTCGGGAAGGTGAAATCGCCTCACACGAGATTTTTGAATTTGTTAAAAAGTCAAGAACAACCAAAGGTTGGGCTTGGAAATCTATTAGTTCCATACCGGCTGCCAAGGATCTATCGCAGATAGAAACTTCAATATTACTGAATATGTTAAATGTAAATTCTGATAAGGATTTGGATATTTATTACATCCTCTCGAATTGGGACAATTCTATCAGCGACACTTCGGAAAAACTTAGTACGAATATATTGGTAGCCGACGCTGATGAATATATTGTAAAAGTATCTGAGGATGTAATGAATCAAGAAGGAGTTATTGAGCCACCCACACCTGAGTCGTTGTTAGGATCTAGATCACGTGCTCCTTTGAGTGAGCCTGTAAATGGTACGGGTGCTAGGGATAATGACCGGTTCGGTTGGAACGTATCATATGCGGGTGATTTAAATAATGATGGTTACGATGATGTCCTAATTGGTGCGCCTTTTAACGATTCTGCAGATGGCTCAATGGCCGAGGCTGGTGCTACTTATATCTTCTTCGGATATCAAGGTATCAGCTTAAGTAACATCACGGCTGCGTATGCAAATGTCTCAATTTATGGCTCTGCGGCGGGCGATTTATTCGGCTGGTCGTTGAGTGATGCTGGTGATCTTGACGGTGATAACATAGCTGATATCATAATCGGTGCACCCGGTTATGGTGTGGATTTGGGTCGAGTTTATGTGTTTTATGGTCGTATGACTGCTGCTTGGAGTGGTATTACAGATGCAGATTCTGATGCAGATGTAATAATAACTGGCGAGAACGATGGCGATAAATTCGGACTCTCAGTCTCGGGCGCTGGAAATGTTGATAATAGTGGTGATGATGATATAATCGTTGGGGCACCATATTCTGATGGTGAGGTTTGGTGGGATGATAATTGGTTATATCGTAAAAAATTAACATTTGATAATAGTGGTCAATCGGAATATTTGACTAATTATACTATTTTAGTCAATTTGAGTTCCTCGAACTTTGATTATTCAAAAGCAAAGTTAGATGGTACCGATTTAAGATTCATTGACCCTGATGGGGCAACATTACAGACATACCATATTGAAAACTGGGACTCGTCTGGATTTAGCTATGTTTGGGTTAATATCACAAATATAACGGCTGCATCAAACACCGATTATATATGGATGTATTACAGTAATTCGGCAGCCTCAGATGTCCAAGATATCAATGGTACCTATGATAAGAATTATATAGGAGTTTGGCACTTGAACGAAACCGGTACGGGAACACGGTTCGATTCTACTTCTTACAATAACAATGGGACACCGCAAAATTATGATGGTGATGAAGCAACAATAGGTAAAATAGATGGTGCTGACCAATTTGGTGGAACGGGGTCGGATGATGAGATACAGATTCCAAGCTCTCCAAGTCTGAACATAACTGATGAAATAACAATTTCATTCTGGGTGTACACTCCCGATTATTCAAATACTCCTGATATGGTTACAAAAGGGGATTACACTGAAGCATATTCAACTTGGATAAGGGCCACGGGAACAGTGCGATTTACAATTGACGGTAATGCTTTGACCAGCACAGGCACAATATCTACCAATACTTGGCATTACATTGCCGCTACAAGAAATTCTCAAACCAATGGTAGAAAAATATACATAGATGGTATAGAGGATGTAAGTGATACTTTTACAACTTCTATTATAACAAATAATAATCCTTTATATATTTCAACTAATGCTTATGAGCTAAACGGTATTGTAGATGAAGTTCAAATCTCAAATATTTCAAGAAGCGCGGATTGGATAAAAGCACAGTATCTTTCAATGGATAATAAATTTATAATATATGGCAATGAGGAAACTCCAAACAAAGGATTAGCTTACATCTTCTATGGTGATGGCTCGATACCAAATTTAGCTAGTAATGCAGATTTTACATTTGCTGGAGAAGCAGGAAATGACCTGTTCGGATTCTCTGTATCTAATGCTGGCGATATAAATAACGATAATTATGATAATATCATAGTGGGTGCCCCAGGCGCTGATAAAGCTTACATATTTTATCATAATCAAACTTATGTTAGCTCAAACGTCGATTCAAAGGGTTTCACTACAAGCTTTACTAATGCACAAGATGCTAATGATGGTGGTTTATACGCGAGTTTAGCTGAAGAGTCCATTTCATCTTTAACTATTACTTACGATTATGGTGATGACCCAGGTGACTTATGGTATTTTACACAAGTGGTGGACTGTGATGCCTGGCCTATACCTTTATCGTTGGGTGGGAATAACAATGGAGCACGCACTATTCCACCAAATAATATAGCCGATTTTGAATCATCGGATGATACAAGGTATACTACACCTAACCCTGGATGGAACGACGAGATCTTCTGGTGGAATCATTTCATAATAAATGAAACCCCGTCAAGTATTACAAATATCGATCTACTTATTGAAGGTTATGGCAGTGCGAACACCAATTGGCAATTCTATGTCTTACAAGCGGGTACTAGTACCTGGGATGCAGTTGGTGCTGCTGAGCCTGTGGGGACCGGAGCGGCCAATGAAGAAACCGTTATCCGGTCAATAACATCTAATTTTGGGACATATACAGACACGTGGGGACATATTACCTGGGGCGTTTACATGAGTGCCCGGGCTACTATGAGTGTAGACTACACTAACATGACAGTGACCACAGGAACTGGTGACATTACATATGACTATGGTGATGATTATGGTGATACATGGTACTTTACCCGTCCGCTTGATTGTGATGCGTGGCCCGTTCCACTTACAACTGGCGGAAATAACAATGGTGGGTGGACAATACCACCTAACAATATAGCAGATTTCGAGGCGTCAGATGATGTACGATATACTACACCAAATCCTGGTGGCGGTGATGAGATTTTTTGGTGGAATCATTTCACAATAAAAGAAAATCCGGTAGATATTACAAATATCAATTTAGTTATTGAAGGATATGGTAGTGCAAATGCAAATTGGCAGTTCTATGTTTTACAAGCGGGTACTTCTACTTGGGATGCTGTGGGTTCTTCTGCGGCTGTTGGTACGGGCTCAGTAAATGAAGAAACCGTTGTGCGTTCAATTACTTCTAACTTTGGTACTTATGTCGACACCTGGGGGCATATCACCTGGGGCGTGTATATGAGCGTTCAAGCTACAATGAGTGTTGATTATGTCAAAATGGATGTCACAAAAAGTGCTACTAATTATATGATGGACATTGAATTTAATACCTCAAATGTGCTGGCGGGAGATGAGTTCTATTTGCAACTTAATTACTCAGTAGATGGGTCTGAGACTGATTTTGGTGTCCTAGTTTATAATGGTGCTACAGATATCTGGGATGATTTTAAAACCCAAGGCGATTTATCCTCTACTACATTTACTTTCCAAGAATACACTTTGAATAGTCATCATTTAATAGGCACTGGTTGGACTAGAGTTAGATTTATTGGTCGAAATGAGTCTAATGATAACACCAATTCCACACTTCAAATTGAATATCTTAGAATATATTCGAAAACTGTAAAATTGACCTTATCGGGAACTGCTGGGACAAACTTCGGCTGGAGTGTTGGCCACTGTAGTGATATAAATGCTGACGCGTCATTTGATGATGTGATTGTAGGTGCTCCAAATTCAACTAATGGGAATGCTTATATTTATTACGGTGGTGCCACCATGGACGCTACCGCGGACCTGATACTCAATGGCGAAGCGGCTGGTGATAAATTTGGCTATTCAGTGCATTATGCAGGTGATATAGATAGTGATGGTGACCCTGATTTGATTGTGGGTGCACCATATCACACAGACGGCACGAAGACCAGGTGCGGCGCCGCTTATGTGTATTGTGGCGGCTCAGCCCTTGATTCTACACCGGATTATACAAATTACGGAGAGTTTTCGGGCGATCATTTTGGGTGGTCAGTATCAGGTGCTGGTGATATTGATGGCGATAACATAAATGAGACTTTGTGTGGCGCACCGTATTATAATACACAAGCCTACGAATCACCGGCTTCAGCCCCCGATACAGGTAAAGCATATGTTATGTGTATACCCGAGTTTCCAACCTATCTATTACCAATTATCTTAATTATCGTAATAGTTAGTATAAATAGAAAAAGGAGAAATTATAAAAATTCAGATAAAAAAAACAAAGGTAATAATAATGCAGCCATTAATTCAATCTAAAGGAAACAAATCCAAATTTAAACTTAAATTTAAAAGAACAATCCGTAATAATAATAACATTAAAAGGTCGCGAGCTTTGAAAACCATAGCGATAGCACTTTACATTACCTTTTTATTACTTTCAGCTATACCATTTTTAGCAGATAGAGCTATTGAGCCGAACATGAAAGAGAGCT